>DATKYC010000114.1:0-5982 GCA_035528695.1 Acidobacteriota bacterium
GGTAAAGGTTTCCTGGATGTATAGCTACAGGGGCATCTTTGATCTTAGGGCAGTCATGGAGGCCCTGAAAGCCTATGACAAAACCAAGGCCTTTCCTGATTACAATAGTTATTTAGCTTCTAAGGCTATTCCATAATGAAATGAGGGTCGAAGATGCCCATACAGGTGACAGCGCCGGCTGTTTCATACTCAGGCCCATCAACGCCAACTTCTCTGCCGGCGTGTGGGCCATATTTCAAAATCACATTCTCGGCCCCCTTGGCACAGGCCAAGTTACATCCTTTATAGCACCCATCAGCTGTCTTCTTGTTAAAATAGCGATTCAGGAAGACGTCGGCAAAAATGGCCTTCGCATCAGGATGCTGGCCATACTGATAGTTTTGAACAGGCAGGATATGGTATTTGTCCATATATTCGATTAGGATGGGGGTTCCCCAGGCGGAGAGCCTAAGTTGCTGGGGGTCCATTTGGCTAACCACTCTCTTGAGGTTGGCACCCGCCTCATGCACCCCTTTCGGATCGACAGGATTATTGGCACCCACTCTTGGCTCGCTTGAACGGACAATAATGGCCCTGAGCCCCTTGTGGCGCATGACCGTGCCAGTCCCTCCCCGACCCGCTTGCTTGGCCCGTATCCTCTTCCGCCTCCTGTCATAGAAAAGGCTGTTTATTATGCCAAATCTGGCATGTGCCGCCCCGATGCCTACGGTCACTGCGGCGACGGTTTCAGAGAGTTCACCGTTGTTAAACTCCTTTAGCAGCGCCTCTCCGTAAGAAAGGGCACCGTTGTTGATACTCTCGTCGAAGGCTGGTGCGCTGGCAATCTTAATAACGCCTTTGTCAGCGTCTATTATCAAGACCACATCTCGTTGAGAGAGACCAGAAACGGCAAGGGCATCAAACCCACAGAGTTTTAACAGCGGGGCAAAATGTCCCCCCACATTGGAATCAATGAAGGTGTCTGTGAGGGGCGAGATAGTGCCCACAATAAATTTGCCAGTCCCGGGAAACCTGGGTTCATTGCCCAGCGGACCGCTCGCCATAACAAGGAGATTTTCTGGGCTGTCATACCGTGTGTCAGCATTAGCTCTATCCCAAATCAGCTTCAGGGCATAACCGCGGCCGCCAATGTACTTGTATTTGAAATCAGCGGGCACGGAGAAAGGTGTAATTGTTGCGGTGGCTAGATCCACCTGAAGGATCTGGTCTGTGTAGCCCCCCTGTATTGGTCCGGGGCGATAACTGAAAGATTTTATGGTTTCCATTATTCTCGATACCCGCGCGCTAGTAAAACTTACTGGGTTGACTGTTGAATGTATCCGTCTGGAAAAAGGCCAAAAAAAATATTAAATATAGAGAACACCTGATCATTGTCAAGCAATTTTCTTCTAAGAACCCACAACTTACGGGATAACTTCGAATAAAAATGCGGTCAGAACCTGAACAGAGCTGCGCCCCAGGTAAAACCAGCGCCAAAGGAATCAACAAGGATCAAGTCTCCTCGTTTTATCGTCCCGGATCGCGCCGCTTCGTCCAGGGCTGTAGGAATGGATGCGGCGGATGTATTACCATACTTGTGGACGGTGACAATCATCTTCTCAATTGGAATCTCGAGCCGTTTGGCCACCATTTCCATAATGCGACTGTTTGCCTGATGGGGAATAAACCAGTCGATATCCTGACTCGAAACTCCGTTGTGTTCCATGGCCTCCAGAGCCACCTCAACCATGGTACGAACGGCATGTTTAAAGACCTCATTTCCCTGCATCTTGACGAGATGGAGGCGTTTGTCCAGCATCTCATAGGAGGGAGGGTGCTGTGAGCCTCCCCCGGGCACATTGAGGAGTTTCCAGAGACTTCCATCTGAGTGAAGATGTGTGGAGAGGATCTCACCATCACCATTGCTATTGGAGGGACCCAAGACCGCGGCACCAGCCCCGTCGCCAAAAAGGACACACGTGGAACGGTCCTCATAATCGATGCGATTAGAGATCACCTCCGCCCCGACTACCAGGGCGAATTGCTGAGGTCCTTCCTGAATAAACTTTTGGGCTATTGACAACGCATATATGAACCCGGGACAGGCCGCGTTGACATCAAAGGCTGCCGCCTTGGTGGCGCTGAGCCGATTCTGAAGTATACATGCACCTGAAGGGCTCACCATGTCGGGAGTGGAGGTTCCCACGACAATGAGATCCAACTCATTGGGGGAAATGCCAGCCATCTCTAAGGCGCGTTCTGCAGCCGGCGTGGTCAGATCGCTCAGGGACTGCCCAGGAAGAACCATCCTGCGTTCTTTAATCCCTGTTCTGGTGGTGATCCATTCATCTGTAGTCTCCAGGAACTCTTCGAAGTAAACATTTGGCACGATTCGCTCTGGAGCAAAGGAGCCTGTTCCTTTGATGGTTATCTTTCTCATATGATAAACCCCACTATTGATCACTCTCGTCAGCCGAGCAGTTAGGTGCTCATCAGTTGGACCTTGGGCTCACTACCGAAATGCCCGTCGTGGGCAGCACTTACTCCCCAGGGCTTCGACCGAGGTCCGCCGAAGTCTGAATAAATAAGTCATCGAATTCATGAATCGAGGGACTTAGTCTTTACAGGAGGGCCTGCAAAGGTCACTGCAGCAGATCAAGCGCGAGAGAATAAATATGAATTGCACTCATTTTATAGTATGCCGGAGGATAGAGGAAAGACCTCCGGATGTCAAACAAAAATTTATGGCAATATTGATGCCTTGATCTTATCTTGGAATTTTGTGTGATCAGGAAGGGGTTGACGACAGCCATGGGGAAGTTTGACTTGAATAGGGACCTTTTTTTTAGTAGTAATTAATCTTTAAATATCAGAAACGAGGAGAGCCTACGATGAACACAATCAAGATAATGCCTTGCCTTGATATGAAAGATGGGAGGGTGGTAAAAGGGATTCATTTTGTGGATTTGAAGGATGCTGGCGACCCGGTTGAAAATGCGGGGTTTTATCAGAGAGAAGGTGCTGACGAGCTTGCCATGCTTGATATCGCCGCAAGCCTGGAGAACCGGAAGACCAGATTGGAATGGGTGAAAAGTGTTTCCTCTGTGATCGACATCCCATTAACCGTTGGGGGTGGGATAGCGAGCATGGAAGATATTTCATTGGTCCTTGAGGCTGGTGCCACAAAGATATCCATGAACAGTGCCGCTGTTCGTGAGCCAAACCTTATAAGCGAGGCAGCAAAAAGATTTGGGAAAGAGAGAATTACCGTGGCTGTAGACGCAAGAAGAAATAAGGCAATGCCCTCTGGTTTTGAACTGGTGGTTTCAGGTGGGACAAGGCCAGTTGGAAAGGACGCTATTGCGTGGGCAAAACAGTGCCAGGAATTGGGTGCGGGAGTTATTCTTCCCACTAGCATGGACGGTGATGGAACCCAGAAAGGATATGATCTGGAATTTACAAAGGCCATTTCAGATTCAGTTGACCTGCCGGTGATAGCCTCGGGTGGGGCGGGAACTCTCGAACATTTTTATGAGGGGGTTGTGAAAGGTGGTGCGCAGATCTTGCTGGCCGCCTCAGTCTTTCATTACCGCACGGTAAGCATTAGGCAGGTCAAAGAATATTTAAGGGATAAGGGCTTGGATGTGGAACTCTAGTCAATATTTACTTAAAAATCTTTTGAAACCACTTGACAACATTAAAAAAAGGCATATCATTTTCTTACACTTTAATTGCTAAGAATTGACAGAGATGACAGGAGGTTTACTATGCCCACGTATGAATTCAAGTGTGAGAAGTGCAAAAAGGCGTTCACCCTCTTTATGACGATCTCGGAATATGAAAAGAAAAAGAAACGATGCCCGAAATGTAAGAGCGCTAAAGTCAAACAACAAATTACCTCCTTTCAGACGGTAACCTCTAAGAAGAGTTAATACCGCTCTGCGCGGGAACAACCTGCCATTCAAACCCCTAACAGAGGCACCAGGCGCAAACATAGAAATGCCTGGTGCCTCTGTTTATACTTCAACTTTTGTCAACCGGCCATGGACAAGCGGATTACATATGAAATCCCCAATTGACAAAACACCGAGTATCATCTACACAGTGAAAGGCTTTAGGAAATGCTGAGAATATAGGGTGCGAAGCCGTGGGGGGCACTTTTCCCCGGGTCTGATCTATGCCTGCCATGAGCTGAGGGCTCTCAGAGTAAAGAGGAGGTTCTAGACAATGAAATGTCCGCATTGTGAAAAAGAAATACCTGGTTCATCATGCCCGGAGTGCGGTGGACTGAACCCGGAGGAGGCAAACTATTGTATGGACTGTGGCTTATCTTTGAAACAGAAGGTGGAAGAGACCGCTCAAGAAGAGGACGTATTAGATCTTGAAAGCAGGGTACTCTGTTCTGACGGCACCTGCACGGGAATTGTGGTAGACGGGAAGTGTACTGAGTGCGGAAAGAGTTTTGAAAAAGAGGCAGAAAATTAGATAGTTAAGAGAATAAATTTATGTACGAATTGAAGATTATTTCCCATTTTGCTGCCGCCCACCAGCTTAGGGAATTCAAGGGCGGGTGCGAAAAGCTTCATGGCCATAACTGGAAGATCGAGGTTTTTGTCACCGGCGAGAAACTGGGGAAAGATGGATTGCTCATTGACTTTAAGGTTATCAAGGAGGCAACCAAGAGGGTTTTAGATGAATTGGACCATCAGTTCTTGAATGAACTGGAGCCGTTCGAAGTCCACAATCCATCCTCGGAAAACATTGCCCGCCATTTCTTTACATCCCTTTCTCATGAACTGAACAACGATAATATTAAAATCGCCAAGATCACCGCCTGGGAATCGGACTCCTCCTGCGCCACCTACATGGAAAACTGAGGTAGAGTACAACTGAAAACATTTGCCTTCATACCTGCTAGATACCAGTCCAGCCGTTTTCCGGGTAAACCCCTCGCAATGATAGCTGGGAAACCTATGATTCAGCACGTGTATGAACGTGCGCTCTCCTGTCCGGAGCTCTCAGGTGTCTTTGTGGCTACAGATGACGAGAGGATTGAAGCATGCGTGCGCAACTTCGGGGGACGTGCGCTTATGACTCGAGAGACTCATCGTTCAGGCACCGACCGCATCAATGAAGCGGCCCTGGAGGTGGGTGTGGAAAAAGAGGATCTTGTGGTGAACATCCAGGGCGACCAGCCTCTTTTTCATCCCTCTATTGTAACGCAGCTGGTCAGGCCGCTTATAGACGACAGCTCTATACCCATGGCCACCCTCAAGTGTAAGATCACAGATGAAGAGGATATCAAAAACCCGAACCATGTGAAGGTGGTGACAGACGCCCAAGGTTTTGCAATATATTTTTCACGTGTGCCGATTCCCTTTTTTCGTGATCCCGCCGCCGGGGGAGTTTATTACAAGCATCTCGGATTCTATAGCTTCAGGATGGAGTTCCTGGGACAATTCACCCGTCTCTCTGAGGGCTTCCTGGAATCGGCTGAGAAGTTGGAACAATTAAGGGCCCTGGAGTATGGCTTTAAGATCAAGGTGGTGGAGACCCTTTTTGATTCCGTTGAGGTTGATGTCCCAGCTGATGTAAGAAAGGTGGAAGAGATCCTCCAAGGACAAGGGGGCCTTTCGGGAATAAGGGCCTAAGCGTGTGAAAAGCCTAAATGTGCGCTCAGAAGATATGGAAGCTAAAACCTAACTCCTCCCTCGCTCTTAAACTCGCCGCCGAAGCTGACGTGACACCCCTGCAAGCGCAGTTGTTAATAAACCGGGGAATCTCGGACAAGGGATCCGCACGCGCTTTTTTGTACCCCCGCCTTAGCAATATGGCTGATCCCATGCTCCTCTGGGATATGGACCACGCCTTAGCAGAGATTATCAACGCCATCGAGGACCGCAAAAAGATTACCATATATGGGGACTACGATGCCGACGGGATCACGGCGACGGCCCTCCTATCTAATTTCTTCTCAAGCCTTCGCATCCCTGCTTCATTCTA
>DATKYC010000115.1:0-2241 GCA_035528695.1 Acidobacteriota bacterium
TTTCCCCAAGAGCTCGCCAGCCGGCCTTATCAAATCGCCTTCAAGATCTACCTTATTGACACCGTACTGTTCTCCCTCCTCTATCTCTATGGTGATGGTCAGATCCTTTCCCTTCTCATGGGAGACTTGCGGTTCGCCCACTCTTGCCTTGATGAATCCATTGTTATGGTAAAAGGAGGTGATTTTGTGAACATCGAAATCCAGCTTCTTCTTGTCCAAGTACCCGGAATCCGTAATCCATGAAAAGAACCCCTTCTCATTGGTTTCCATTAACTTCTTGAGTTCCTTTTCGCGGAACTTTTTATTTCCCAAAAACTGGATCTTTGTGACGTAAACCTTTTCCCTTTCTTCGATTTCATACTTCAACAGAACTTCATTGTTGGGAAGCGGTTCAATCCTTTCCTTTATCTCCGCGTTATAGTATGCCTTTTTCCTGTAATAGTCCCTGAGCCTGTTGACACTTTGTCTGACCTCGTTATGATCCAGGATAGTATAAAGTTTTATTCCCAATTCCTTACTTAATTCACCATCCTCCACGTTCTTATTTCCTTCAAAGACGATCTTGCCTATAGAAGGCTTTTCCGCCACATTAAAAGTAACTATCTTCCCTCTAGGCCCATCTTCGGTCTCTGTCTTGACATCCCTAAAAAAACCCATCTTGTAAATGTCACGGAGATCTTTGTCGAGTTGTTCAGGATCAAGCCTGTCTCCCCCTTTAGTTCTCACTACAGCCAAAATCGCTTCTTTTTCTATGCGTTGGTTGCCCTTTATACGAACCGAATCAACCTGAACCACACCTGAGATCTCATGATCAATGCTGGCGGCAATCCCCTGGGCCGTATCGGGCAGGGCATCAATATCTTCCGCTACCATGTAGATAAGAAAGGGCGACCTCTTTTCGGTCACGTCAGCCACCTTCAGATCCAGGCTCAGCCTCTTTCCAATCTGAGTGACGCTCCCTGCAAGGATCCACTCCGCCTTAAGGTCCCTTCCAAGACCCAGGAGGTCCTTTGTCTCAAGTTGTGGCACAAAAGCAAGAGGGTGTCTGTCAATCACCTCAGGGCTGATCATATTAAGACCCCTTCGCGCCATCCGGGCCGTCAACATCTCCTGTAAGCCCCGCTTAAGATGATCGAGCGGCTGCAAGGAATACACCTGAAACGGCAACACGGCCACTTTACCCCTCTCCTCAGCCATAACATTTTGTGGCCTTATTAAGCCACATAAGGCCAGAAGCAGCATTATATTGATCATGCCCAGTCTTCTTAGCCTCCACATCAAAAGTAACTGCTGGTGCCACCGTAGTTTACCGAATCTGTCCACCGACTATCTCCTTCTGTCTTGACATCCTTGCCGCCAACTTCTGGTTATGTGTCGCAATAACCATTCCCACTCCTTCCTCCCCGTTGAGTCGTAGGAGGAGATCGGCAACTTCCTGAGCCGTAAACCAGTCCAGATTTCCTGTGGGCTCATCAGCCAATATCAGCTTCGGTTTCATGACAAGTGCCCTTGCAATAGCCACGCGCTGCTGTTCACCTCCTGAAAGCTCACCGGTGCGATGAGTCAGACGTCTCTCAAGCCCCACCTTTCCCAACATCTCACTTGCCATCTCAGCCGATTCTTCCTTGGGATACCGTGCAATCAACGCCGGCATCATGGTGTTCTCAAGGGCATTGAACTCGGGCAGGAGATGATGGAACTGAAAAATGAAGCCGATCTCCATGTTCCTGAATCGGGAGAGGGCTGTCTGATCCATCTCATACACATCTCGGTCACCAAACTTGATCGTGCCCTTTGTGGGGGGCTCAAGGCTTCCCATCATATTGAGCAGCGTGGACTTTCCCACCCCCGAAGCCCCAATTATTGCCATGCTGTCCCCATGCTCTACCACAAGGTTGACATCCTTTAGCACCTCAATAACATTCCCCTGGTGCGTGAACGACTTATGTATACCCTCGAGAACCAGCAGTGGCAATTTGGGATATGGAACGGATGATCCAAAATCGGTATTTTCCATTCTTCCATTCATTCAGGACTCCGGCCTCTCAGTTCCGCTTTTCGGATCATTCATACCTGATAGCCTCTGCCGGATTGAGCCTGGAGGCATACCAGGAGGGATACAGGGTGGCCAGGAAAGATATGACGACCGCAGCCAAGGCCACAAAAAATATATCTCCGAACTCGACGCGGACTGGAAGGGTAGAGATATAGTACACATCTGAGGGCAGGCTTATGAAGCGG
>DATKYC010000116.1:0-4173 GCA_035528695.1 Acidobacteriota bacterium
CCGTCAGTCCGGCGAAAGCCGGAGTCCAGAACTAGTTGAATTAACTGGATTCCGGGTCAAGCCCGGAATGACAAAAGAGAGTAAATGTGTACATTTTACGAGACCGTCATTTTTTATATTTTTTCAAATCATTACCACACATAGAATATGTTGCTATGCTCTATTATAGCAGCATGTAATTGTTGTCAACCCGTTTTGGAATCCCGGAATACATCCATCAAAATTCCAAGCCGGTATCAAGCGCTTGGGAAAGCAAAACCCCCTTGAGGATCATCCAGGGGGACTGGATTCAAGGGGGTTAACCTGGGAAAAGCCCCCGAGTATGTGAAGTTAAAAAACTCAGGGGCAATTATGTAGGAGCGCAGGTTTGATACTACATTGTAATACATCAGTCAACCAATTTCTCCGGGATTTTTAGGTTATAAAATATGGCCAAAAGGACCTGTCCATCGTGTGCAGATTAGCCTTGTAGCTTGACCCTGCCAATGGTAGGCTGACTGCCCAAACAATGATCAATTTTTTGTAACACTTTAGCTCTATGGGGGCCCCCTGGCCCCGAGCGAATGCTAGGGGAACAGGGAGGGGGGAGGCATCACCCGTTAGGTAACTTCATGAAATGACCGGGCCGTGAGACTTGGAACAAAGGAAATGGAACAATGAACCGACGAACGCGGGTTGCTATTTCCAAAGACCTAAATTAATACAATTTTTTCTATTCCTAGGGATTCCGTGAAAGTCACCACCGGGTTTAAAATTAGAGGTAAAGGGTGAAGAAAGGGGAAAGGCCTTTGAGTACAGTTTCGATGGTCCGATGCGAAACTTATGAATTCGAAGTGCTGGAAGCCGCAGTCCGGCGTGTTGTGGAACTAAGCGGCGGGATTTCGAGCTTCGTAAAATCGGGGGATCGAGTCCTGCTCAAGCCCAACCTCCTTTCCGCTCATACGCCAGAGCGGCGCACCACCACTGATCCGGCCGTGGTTCGTGCGGTGGCCCGCCTGGTCTTGGAGGCAGGGGGAAGACCGCTTATCGGAGACAGTCCTGGTCTGGACCCTTTCAGGCGGGTTGCAGCCAAAACCGGCATGGTGGAGATTGCCCACGGGTTGGGAATAGAACTTGTCGAACTCACCCAACCTACCCCTGTTTCCACCCCCGAAGGCTCTGTATTCAGGCAGCTCGAAATCGCCTCTCAGGCCCTGGAGGCGGATGTGGTAATCAACCTGCCCAAACTAAAGACGCACTCCCAGATGTTGCTCACCCTTGGAGTGAAGAATTTGTTTGGCACCATTGTTGCGCAGCGCAAGGCGGAATGGCACCACATGGTTGGCGTGGACCGCAACACCTTTGCATCTCTCCACCTTGATATCTACCTCACAGTAAAGCCGGCCCTCACCATACTTGACGGAGTCTGGGGGATGGAGGGGCACGGGCCTTCCAATGGCAGGCCGCGTCAACTCAACCTGATTGCTGCTTCAAAGGACGCGGTAGCGCTCGATGTGAGCATCTGCCACTTGTTGGGGGTGCCGCTACGCTCTTTTCCTCTCTACCGGGCAGCTCATGCCAGAGGGATCGGAGAGACAGATCTCAGCCGGATCAGTTACACGGGGGAATCCCCGGAAACCTTTGATATACAAGATTTCAAGGTCCCAACACTGGATTATATGGGAATAATACCTGGTTTCTTTGACTGGTTTACCACGCGTTTTCTAGTCTCCAAACCCATCCAGATTGGAGATTCCTGCGTAGGCTGCGGCAAGTGCTCTGAAATCTGCCAGGCAGGTGCTATTAAGCTGGAAGCTACCAGGGTCACCTTTGATTATGATCGGTGCATCCGCTGCTACTGCTGCCAGGAAATGTGTCCACAGGACAGCATTCATTTCCATAAAGGGCAACTGGTTCGGCTACTCAACAGATTCAATCGTTGAACAGGGGACTACTTAAGACTTACCGTATTTCGAAACGGAGAAAAGGGGGTAAATCCCCGCCCATTGCTCAACTTATTATTTATCAAGGAGGGAAAGCAGATCTTCCCATGTGGAGATCCTTGGCACTTCATACTCGGGCATATCTACGCGCCCGGAGAGGATAGATTTTGCAGATGGTATATGATGGTCCCGCACATAGGTAATCCAAATGGGCTGAAGACCGGCGCGCTGGGCACCATTAACATCCAGCTCAGGGTCGTCACCCACATAGAGAATCTGGCTCTTTTTCGTTCCAAGATCTTCAACAAGCCGGCGAAAAACCAAAGGGTGTGGTTTGCAGTATCCCAATTCGCCTGATATTAGAACAACATCAAAAAAGGAGGCCAGACCCATATTGTCAAGGATATTGGTGGCGGCCGGTGGATGGGTGAAATTCGAAAGTAAGGCGAGACGGTAGCGGCTCTTCAGGGTCCTAAGCATTTCCCTGGTTCCGGGGACCAGGCTGCAGAACTGAAGAAAAGGGGAAAAATAGGCCTCAACCGCCACAGCGATATGGGGATCATCCGGCGAGATGTCGTAACCCTGTGTCTTAAGGGCAGCGCTGATCCAAAATCGATTGTGGGTTTCTCTACCGTTCAGGCTGGTTTCTTCAAGAAATCGCGCGGCTGCTTCCCGGTGGGCCTTTATGAATGGTTCACGCTCAAGCCTGAATCCGCTTTGAATAAGGCTACCCGTCAATCTGCCCAGTGCCTCATCAAGGGCTTGAGGTTTTACGGAGATCAGGGTATTAAAAAGGTCAAATCCTATGGCCTTTATGTTCTTCATGGCGCCTCTTATTATCCGAATAGTGCGAGAAAGGCAAGAAAAAGCTCAGAATTTTCCCAATACATCATGTAACGGAGGGTGGGGATGAAAAGAATGGGGGATGAAACTGAGATTCGTGGTTTCCTAAACAGTAACGGCATCCCAATGATGGGAATATCAGCGGTGCATGAACTCCCGCGAGTTCCCGAAGATTTCTCGGCCAACACGACCCTGGAGGGGGCAAAGTCAATCATTTGCTACGGAGTGCCGATGCCGCTCGGAATAATTCATGGATCTAATAATGACCTCGCCTTATACTGGAGATGTTGTAACATGCTTTACAGGTCTCTTGACACTATCTCAAACCGGCTATGCCTCATGCTCGAAGAAAAAGGCTATTTGGCCAACCCAGTATATGGGTGTTTTCCGTGGAAACTGGTAGACGAAAAGTTTTGGGGGCTCTTACCTCTGGTTTACTGGGCTGAACAAGCCGGCCTTGGCAAACTTACAAGATGCGGTTTGCTCGCCAGTCCGGACTATGGCACCCGGATCCTGTTGGGCGGGGTTGTTACCACATGCCTCTTAGAGACAACCGGGAAGTTTGGTGACGAACTTTGCCCTTCCGACTGTTATGATTGCATAGAGGTGTGCCCCGTCAATGCCATAGAGAAAACAGGGAAGGTTGATCATAACGTATGCATACGTTATTCGGGTGCCAATCCCCTCATGGCACATTTGCTTGGAGACCGGGAAATAAAAGAGAAATTTTCATTTGAAACAATATTGAATACTGTGGGTGTTGACGACCATGGCAGTTATTTGTGTAACAGCTGTGTCAAAGTATGTCCGTTGAATAGGAAATAGAATTGGCAATATACCTGTGCGATGAAGCCAGGGAGCGTTCCCGCAATCAACATGGCTGCCGATGGTCCCCCTTGAACCAAGGCTCCTTTGCGGCTATGACTTCTCCTGTTGTAACACTTTGACGGCTTCGTAAAAAGCCCAACTGCTGCGTTACGCTTCATCTTTCGTCATTGCGGCGTACTGTAAGTACGCCTCATTCCTCAAGTTTCGCAAGCCTTGCAGTTGGGCTTTTTACTGTGCCGTCCCAATTTTCACTTTTTACGAGTTCATCAACACTTTAGCTCTTTTCAATTTTGCAGAGTCGGTTCATGGGTCCTTTTGCGGAGTGACCGGCGGGAGGCCTTCGTCATTTCAAGAAGTTACGCAATGGGGGACCCCCTGGCCCCGAGCGAATGCGCGGGGACCAGGGAGGGGGGAGGCATCACCCGTTGGGTAACTTCATGAAATGACCAGGCCGTGAGACTTGGAACGGAAGAAATGGACCCATGAACCGACGAACGCGGGTTGCTATTTTCAAAGACCTAAATTAATACCTCCTGTTTACAATGCCCTCAATGATTCGAGGACAGAACGAATGAGTGCG
>DATKYC010000117.1:0-2742 GCA_035528695.1 Acidobacteriota bacterium
CCGTACGGGATGGGTATTCTCGGTAATGCCATGTCTTAATCACCTCGGCGCCCTGCCGAAAGGAAAGGCCTACTAATCCTTCCTTGTAATAATGAGGGAAACTCCACCAACACATAAGATCAACAAGCATAATAGTCCAAAATTTGCAAGCATCTATCTCAACTCCATGCGCTATTATTTACCTGGTTTCTTTCGGGATTTCTCCTGAACCGCGATGGGTTCACCGAATCTTCAGGCTGGATGGTCTCCTGCGAAAATATTGCATAAAGCCGCGCCTGGAAACGTTCCAGTGAACTTCGGTCAAGATTTCGGGTCATGAAGCCCACTTACTAGAATTGCCGGGTATGGACCTGCCAGCGCTTTGCATGGAACCATTTAGCGGGGTGGCCATTTTACGCTAGGGTCTCTGAGATATCTCTCCTTCATAGGTCTCCAGCAAGGATCTTCTTTTGCTTATCAAGAAGTCCCGCTTTTTTCCGACCCTGACCCCTTTCCCTTTTGCGGCCTTGTCAGGATAGTTCAAACACGATTCCCGGCAGTACCCTTGTGGGACCCTCCCCCCTTTGGGGCAATTCACAATCTTCATTTGACTTTCTCTCTGATTTTTATTTTCATGAGGTGATCGGCTATAGGAGTAATTTTAAGCCCGCTTGAACAGGGCCTTTTTCCGACATCTATCAAGTACCTATCAAGTAGTATGCCAAAATAACCGGGAAGTCCAATTTTACTATTTTGTAAGATATTTCAAGGAGTTATTCAAGTCTTCCAACGACACCCCTGGAATACTTGGGAAGGGAATACATTATTGGCAGGAACTCGTTTCCATTTCTTGGAAAAATTTTACCTAGGTCTATAAACCCCTTTTGACTTAATCCCAAATCAATTGCTAAACGGCAACTTGAAGCCCTTGGGAAGTTTCTCCCGCAGCCCCTTGGGCAGTTGGTATCCTTTACCTTCCTCAGGACCGGGCTTCCTGCCTTCCTCAGCCTCCGAGGATTGACCATATAACTGAAAGAGACCTGCAACCTTTTTGTATCCGGCCGGAATCTCAAAGAGATCTTTTGACTGTTTCCCCTTTTTGATGTTTCTCAGTTCAACAAGCGCCCCATCCTCAGTTTGCGTGCGGAGAGGCATTTCAAATTGATCCGAAATCCACACAACAGACTGGCTTTTCCGCTTGTACCCCATAAACTCAGTGGTCATCTCTATGCGTTTCTTACGGCACTTGTAACCACTGACCTTTTCAGTGCCCAAATCCTCTTCTTTGCCTTTTTCGGTACCCTTTGAAAATGCCTTTTGCATATCCTCCTCGTTAACGGCCTTCTCAAAGTATGTTTTATCCTTCGGATTCATCATCCACTGGAGCTTCAGGTCCTTGCGGAAGATAACCACCATATTCCCATCGTGGCCTGGAACAACACTCTCCATACGAACCTTGTCAGCACTCACATAGAGATTCCCCCTATTCTGTACCTTTCCTCCCGTATCCACAAACACCTGGTCGGCTGAAAAGTTTTTGATCTTACCACCATGACTCTCGGCTGCTGAGCCCATAAGCAATCCAAGCGTAATGCAGCAGAGAACCCATACTCTTTTGCTCAGAAAAAGGTTCTTGTTCATGCCCCTACCCTCCGATCTTACTGTTATCACCTATCGTTAGACCCTTCTTCTCCCCCTGAAGAGCTTTACGCACACTTCCTGGGATTTTTTCCTGGGGCCCAGGGAGATATGGATAAGCAACAGTTACTTTTATTGCACTGGCATGCTGGTAGACACATAGGGGGATTGTCTGCTGCCCTCAGACGGGGTAGTAATAATCCAACCCAAGGTGAGTAATTTGCTCCTCTCCCATGAGATAGCGTAGCGTGTTTTTCAGTTTCATCGATTGGATGAACAGATCGTGCTCGGGATATAGGTTAGCCGCACACTGAGGGCTCTTGAAGTAAAAAGAAAGCCATTCCTGGATGCCGGTCATGGAGGCCCGTTGGGCCAGGTCCACGAAAAGCACCAGATCCAGCACAATAGGTGCCGCTAAAATGCTATCTCGGCACAGAAAATCAACCTTGATCTGCATGGGATACCCGAGCCACCCAAAGATGTCGATACAGTCCCATCCCTCTTTGTTATCGCCTCTTGGTGGATAATAATTAATCGCCACCTTATGGTAGAAGTTTCCGTAGAGCTCAGGGTACACTTCTGGCTGCAGGATGGTCTGGAGGACCGAGAGCTTGCTCTCCTCTTTGGTCTTACGCGAACCCTCATCGTCCAGCACCAGACCGTCACGGTTTCCCAAAATGTTTGTGGAATACCACCCGGTTAGCCCCAACATACGCGCCTTTAAGCCGGGCGCCAGTATGGTCTTCATGAGGGTCTGTCCTGTCTTGAAATCCTTGCCGCTGATGGCGACCTTGTATTGATCCGCCAACCCCACCATGGCGGGTATATCCACGGTTAAATTGGGTGCACCATTTATAAAGGGGATACCACTGGTCAGGGCCGCATAGGCATATAGCATGCTTGGCGAGATGCTGGGGTCGTTATTTTTCAGGCCTGTCTCAAAATTCTTCAGGGAGGCATGAACCTCGCCCGGTTTCAAGTAGGCCTCTGTGCTGGCGCACCAGATCATGACGCACCTGGATACCATCTGTTCGCTCTTGAACCGATCGATGTCACCCTTGATGCCCTCAACCAGCTCCAAGTGAGAGGCCTGCGGCTTCACATTTGGGCCATCCAGGTTCTTGA
>DATKYC010000118.1:0-2323 GCA_035528695.1 Acidobacteriota bacterium
CGGCGGGCCCGTCCCCGATTATAACGGGGTTCCCTATTAAGCTCCTTGCGAGCACCTGAACTAATATTTCACTTATAGTGCAAAGTGTTAATAAAGTCCAGCCAAATTTAGGTAGTGCAGGGCCCTCCGGCGAAACTCTCGAACTCAACCGGCACAGCGTCCAGAGATACTATTCCTCTTCTCTTGCGTCATCGCAGGGTTCGTCTTCATCAGCAGCCCTTGCGTGTTCTGCGCTGGGGGCTGTAGTACAGAACGGAAGCGTCTTTTCAGCTTCCTTGCCTTCCTGCTTGGTCTCTTGTTCGTCCTTTTTTTCTTTTTCTTCTGTCATTACCTTCACCTCCTCATTCCCCTCTCCCTTCCCTCCCCACCAAAGGCGAGGATTAGGGTGGGAACTATCTTGTGCACTTCTCAGTAACAATCTAAGATAATACCAAACCTGATGAATTTCAATATTTCAATCCCACGGGTAAAGTTATATCTTGAGAAGGAATATGGAAAATGTTAAAGGAAACTCTACCGCAACAAAGGTAGCGTGAACAAAATTCCCAGAAACGTGCCGGAACAAACGACCCAATGGTAATTGAACAGGCCAGAGAAGTGCTGAAAATAGAGGCCCAGGGCATCCTAAGCCTAGTGGATAGGGTGGGTCCTGAATTCGAAAAGACCGTTGAAATAATCTTGAAGTCAAAAGGGAGGGTAATCCTCACTGGAATGGGAAAATCCGGGCTGGTGGCCAGGAAGATAGCTGCAACCCTTAACAGCACAGGTACCCCCTCCTTGTTCCTACACCCGGCAGAGGCAATCCATGGTGACCTCGGCATGGTGACCAGGGACGATATAGTGCTAGCTATATCCAATAGTGGCCAAACAGCGGAGATAAATGCGATATTACCTATTTTGAAAAATATCGGAGCCAGAATAATCGCATTCACTGGAAATCTGGATTCACCAATGGCCAAGGCTTGCGACGTGTTAATTGATGTGGGTGTGGAGAGGGAGGCCTGCCCTATGGGCCTTGCTCCAACAGCCAGCACCACAGCTGCTTTGGCCATGGGAGACGCACTCGCCGTGGGGCTGATCAACCGTCGACACTTCAGTCAGGACGACTTCAGGAGATTTCACCCAGGGGGTGGGCTCGGGAACCGGCTTGGTACCAAAGTTAAAGATGTAATGCTCACCGATGACCACATACCGATGGTATCCGCCGGATCAAGCGTCCAACAGGCCATAGAGGAGATTAATGCCAAGAAAATCGGCGCCACTCTGGTTATTGACAAGGACAAGAGGCTCATCGGGATCATATGTGACGGGGATCTGAGGAGGGCCCTTCTCAGGAGGAAAAGTATCCATAAGATGAGGGTGGAAGACATTATGTCCCCCTCACCCAAGACTGTAGATGAGAACCAGACGGCCGCAGAGGCTCTGGGAATCATGGAGTTGTATTCAATTACCCACCTTGTCAATGTGGACAGGGGCAATCGAGTCAAAGGCATCGTTCACCTTCACGATTTACTGGGAAGAGAGGAATTCAGGATAAATGGAGGACTTGGCTGCACCCCGGGGCCTGATCGTAGAACTGATCACTCCACTTGAGAGCGATGGGTCAGTTGATGGCCGCGGCCTGGGGAGGCAACTAAACCGAGTGGTTCCTCATGTGGAGGCACTCCTTCTGGCCAGCCCATACTCAGGCGAAGGCCAAAACCTGGTACTTGACCAGCGTCTGGAGCTTCTGGAAAAGGCGCTCGTGGTAATCCGTGGCCGCATACCAGTCTTTATGTGGGTCACACAGGATAGTGAAGAAGATACGAGGAAAACGATCCTTGCACTAAAAAAGGTGCTTGAAAAACGAAGGTATGAAGGAGAGATCTACTGGGTTGACACACCCCTTTACTACCATAGCAACCGCGGCCTGCCCACCCACTATCAGGACCTGTGCTCCAAGGTCGATGAGCCCTTTATCCTCCACAATGATCCGGACCTAGTAAAGTCGCTGGACAAGCCCCTCAAGAGAAACAACATTCGTACTGGAATTCTGAAAGAACTCACAGCCCGGAAGGAGATCGTAGGTTTGATCTTTTTGGGCTCCCTTGACAGGGCCCACCATTACCAAAGGGCCTGCCGCGGGCGAGCGCAATTCAGGATCTATGATGGGGATGAGTCCCACTTTCTGGAACATCCGAGCATGAGCGGGGTGGTCTCTGTCGGGGCAAATATTGCCCCCGGGGCCTGGCAAAAAATCACCCAGTCCTCCCTTCAATTGACAGGGGACCAAAACAACTACCCTGACCATTTCCAGCAGATCTGGGAGATTGGGAAGTACCTG
>DATKYC010000119.1:0-6134 GCA_035528695.1 Acidobacteriota bacterium
ACCAAGGGACCCGAGGCTGCATTTGTGAAGACTCAGATCGAAGCTGCGGGCTATGCTACTTTGGTTTTAGACACGGGGATTTTGGGCTCAAAAGACCCATCAGCGCTCGCTCCCGACATATCTGCTGAGGAAATCGCCAGAGAGGGAGGTGAAGAAAGGGAAGCATTGGCCGCTCGGAGTTCGGACAAAGGCATTCGGGACCGAGGGATACGAGCCATGTCCAAAGGATCGGCTCGGATCTTGAGCCGACTCTATGAGGAAGGTCGCTTTCGGAGTGTATTGGGTCTTGGCGGGGCCCAAGGGACCGAGATTTGCACCAGCGCCATGCGGGCCCTGCCTTTGGGGGTGCCAAAGGTGATGGTTTCAACCGTGGCATCAGGCCGGACCCCATTTGGTATCTATACCGGCACACGGGATATCACGATCATGCATTCCGTAGTCGATATCCTGGGGCTTAACAGCCTAACACGGCGTATCCTTGCCAATGCAGCGGGCGCAGCGGTGGGTATGGCCGAGGCTGCATTTGTGGAGCAAGAGAGTCCCCAGCCGAAGGTGGGTATAACCATATACGGGACCACTACCCCGGGTGGTTTGGCCGCCAAGGCCCTTTTGGAAGCCCGAGGCTACGAGGTAATCGCGTTTCATCCCAATGGTACTGGTGGTTTGGCTATGGAGGAACTTGCTACTGAAGGCTTCCTACACGGACTGCTTGATTTTACTACCCACGAAGTCACGGATGAACTCTTTGGGGGTATCCATGCTGGCAATCCAGAGCGTCTGGTAGCCTCGGGTCGGGCGAGAGTCCCGCGCCTTTTCGTTCCCGGAAGTGCGGATTTTATGACCTTTGCTGAGCTTGAAAAGGTACCCGAGATCTATCGAGGCCATGCCTATGTACCTCACAATCCCCATATTACCCTGGTGCGTGCGAACGCCGATCAAATGGCTCACCTCGCCAGCGCTGTGGCAGAACGGCTGAACAAGGCCCGTGGACCCGTGGCCGTGGCTATCCCTACACGAGGCTTTTCTTTTTACAATAGAGAAGGTCTCATCTTCTTTGACGCTAAAGCCAACCAAACCTATACAGAGACACTTAGTACTAAGCTCAGATCTGATATCCCTCTGTATGAATTCGACACCCACATCAATGATCCTGCGTTCGCAGCGGAAATTGTGCCGTTATTTGACGCATTAATGAAAAATGTAAAAATAGAGAGAGTAGACCAGTAAACTTCAAGCCATGAGATACACTCTGGATTGCCATGTCAAGCGTGACCTCCGAATCTTGTCAGTCTACCTGGAGGCTCGCCGCCTTTCTGATGTAAAAAACCGGTTTCATCACAATTTTCAACACGTCATCCGGGACCTACATCGTGCCTTGGTCATCGCGGCAGAGGAAGACTCCGTGGATTACAGTATCCTGATCCCCGGTGTCTTACTTCATGATATGGGGTTCTGCGATCCCGATTGTATAAGATACGGACACGATCTGACCGGGGCCCGTCTGGCCGAGGACATACTGGCCAGGTTGAACTATGAAGAGGAAACCATCCAAGCCATCGGGCACTGCATCCGGGCTCACAAAGGAAAGGCCGAAACTCCCAGCACCATTGAGGCCAAGATTCTCTACGATGCAGACGTTCTGGAAAAGGCCGGTTTGACTTATCTCATCTTAGGGGGTAGAGTCGTCTGCGAATTTGAGGAGACGATTGAAGATTTTTTAAAAAGGGAGATCTCCGACAGGGCCAAGGAGCTGAAGAAAGGTTTTTATACCCGCAAGGCCAGAGAACTGGATGGGGGAAGACTTGCACAGGTCAAGTCACTCCTCTCTCAGACCCGCAAGGAGATTCAACAGGAGCGGCCGGACTATCAGGTGAGGGAGTCGGATCTCTGGGAAAAACCCCTTCCGGAGGCTGTGGGTCCGGGCGCCGAACCCGGCCTCTAACCTAAATCGCCCACCCCGATCATATATTAAAACGCTTGGAAAAGAGTGGATTCGAGTGTTTGTTGAGCCAAACAAGACCACACGTAAAAACATCGACTATCACCCCATCATTCGGCGGTGGCCATGAAAAAGGCTTTCCGATCCATCGATGAGGTCTTCCGGGCCCTCAAGAGACAAAAATATATTTGCGATCGCAGGCTCGCGACAGTCATCTACCTGGCCTTCCAGATGGAAAAGCCCCTGCTTTTAGAAGGTGAAGCGGGGGTGGGCAAAACCGAGCTGGCCAAGGCCCTGAGCAAGGCCCTGGACAGCCGCCTTATACGATTGCAGTGTTATGAGGGCCTCGACTCCAATACGGCCGTCTACGAATGGAATTACACCAAACAGATCCTCCGGATAAAGTTGGCGGAGGCACACCAACAGGGCCTTGACGATCTCAAAAATATCTTTGACGAAGAGTACCTCATCCGGAGGCCTCTTCTGGAGGCCATCCGCGGCGAAGCCGACGGCAAGCATGTGTGTCTGCTGATCGATGAACTGGACAGGGCTGACGAAGAGTTTGAGGCCTTCCTGTTAGAGGTCCTGTCGGAGTTTCAGATTACGGTACCGGAAATCGGTACCCTGAAGGCAAAAACCAAGCCCTTTGTCGTCATTACCTCCAACCGAACCCGTGAACTCCATGACGCCATCAAGAGGCGCTGCCTCTACCACTGGATCCATTACCCCTCCCTGGAAAAGGAATATGAGATCGTCACTACCAAGGTGCCCCAAATTGCCGAGGAGCTGGCCTTAAAAATCTGCACCCTCATGCAGCAATTGCGGCAGATGGACTTTTACAAGAGGCCGGGCGTGTCCGAGACCCTCGATTGGGTCCATGCCCTCATGCTCTTGAACCGGGATCATGTGGATGCGGAGACCCTGGAAGAGACCCTGGGCTGTCTTTTCAAATACCAGGAGGACATGGAACGGGTTGAAAGGGAGAATTTGGCCCTCTCCTGGGCGGAGGCCTTGCAGTCATGATGAAATCGGGAACACTTTCAGCACACCGGGACCGCTCAGGAGATTTTGTTCTCAACAGTCTGCAATTTGCCCGGCAGCTCAAGGAGAGGGGATTGCCCGTGACCCTGGGGCGCACTCTGGATGCCCTGCGGGGTCTCAGGTGGGTTCGCCTGGAGGATCGGGAAGAGGCTTACAGTTTGTTTAGCGCCCATTATGTGAGCCGGCCGGAGGAATTAGCCGTTTTCGACGCGGTTTTTAAAGAGTTTTGGTGCCTGAAAGGCCCCCCTGACTCCTCTGAATCCGCAGGGCGCGTTCAAGCAAAAGGGTCCCTGCCCCTGATCATCCCCGGCGAGTGGAAGAGAGCGGCCGATCATGCCGGGCATGATCTTCCGGCGATGTCTTACAGCCCGCAAGAAATTTTGCATAAAAAAGATTTTGCGGATATGATCGATCGGGAATCAGAGGATATATGTAAAGTGATTATGGCCCTGGCCCAGGACCTCGGTCTGCGGCTGGGTCGGCGGTGGCGCACAAGAGGAAAGGGAACGCAGGTGGATCTACGGGGTTCCATTCGCGCCTCCCTGCGTCACGGGGGAGAGCTTTTGGCCCTGCGCAAAAAGCGCCGTCAGCCCAAAAAAACACGGTTCGTGGTCCTGTGTGATGTGAGTGGTTCCATGGACAGCTACAGCCGTTTTCTGCTCCAGTTCATGTACGGCTTTCAGAGACATGTCCCCCGCGTGGAGACATTCGTCTTCAGCACTCGGCTGACGCGCATCACCCCGCACCTGCGGATGGGAAAGATCGATGTCGCTTATGAGCTGATCTCAGAGAGGGTCTCCCATTGGTCCGGTGGAACAAGAATCGGGAGCTCTCTATCGGAATACAATAAACGTTACGGCCGCAGGTATTCCGGCCCCAACACGGTGTTCATTCTGCTGAGTGATGGCTGGGATCAAGGTGAGATAGCGTTGTTGGAAAAGGAGATGAAGGAGCTGAAGAGTCGAATCAAACGGCTCATGTGGCTCAATCCTCTATTGGGGATGCCTGATTACCGACCCATTGATCGCGGGATGAGGACTGCCCTGCCCCATGTCGAGGACTTTCTGGATTGTCATAACCTCGACCAGCTCGAGGTCTTTGGCCGAAAACTGGAGAAGGTCTTACGCCTCTAAACGGGATGCGGCCCCGTTCAATTTCACGGGATGAGGTCAAATCTGTAACAAACAGGGGGTGACATATGAAGGAATTTGAATTGTATGAACCGGAGAGTATTGAGGAGGCAAGCCGTCTTCTCGCAAAGTTCGGAGGCCGGGGGCGAATCTTGGCCGGGGGGACCGACCTTCTGGTGGAACTCAAGAGAGGGCAACTCAATCTTGCCGCCGTGATCAGTCTTAAAAAGATAAAGGGGTTGAACAAAATACGTTTCACCAAGAAGGAGGGCTTGCGCATCGGGGCCATGGTCACCTGGACCCAGTTGCTGGAGTCCAAACCCGTCTCCAGGCACTATCCCCTGCTGAGAAAGGCGGCTGAAAAAATGGGTTGCATGCAGATCCGAAATGTGGGCACACTGGCCGGAAACCTCGCTCATGCATCACCCGCAGCCAACGGACCTATCCCACTCCTGGTCTATGAAGCGACGTGCGTGATCCAGGGGCCTAATGGGAGGAGGGTCATCCCTGTGGAGAAGATCTTTGGCGGCGTTCAGAAAAACACCCTCCGGAGAAGCGAGGTCCTCACAGAGATCCTGGTTCCCCTGCCGCCGGCCGGGGCCCAGGGGACCTACTACAAGTTTGGGTTGCGACGGGCCATGGATTTGGCCGTGGTGGGGGTGGGCGCCCTGGTCAGAACAAAAAATGGAACTTTTGATGAGGTGCGGATTGCCCTGGGGTCTGTCGCGCCCAAACCCTTTCGGGTGGAGAAGGCCGAAAGACTGCTGAAGGGCAAAAGGATTGAAGACCGACTCATCCGGGACGCCGGTGAGACCGCAGCCGCCGAATCTGCGCCCATCACTGATATCAGGGCGTCCAAGGAATACCGAATCGAATTAATCAAAGAGCTTACTTATCGTGCCATCAAGGAGAGCCTTCCCTAAGGAGGAAGCCCCGACTTGTGGCCGAGGTTCATCTCTTCAGGTCTGCAAGGCGTTTCGGCTAACGTGATAGAAGAAAATGCCCATTCAGTCAAATTTACAAGAAAGATGGGGTCATGCCATGAAAAGAAAGATTAGGCTTACGGTCAACAACGAGACATATGACCTGGAGGTGGAAAACCGAAGGACCTTACTGGAAGTGATCCGGGAAGACCTCCATTTACTGGGAACCAAACAGATGTGCGACATGGGTGAGTGCGGGTCGTGCACCGTCTTAATCGACGGTCAGGCGGTCAATTCATGTATAACCCTGGCTGTGGAGGCCGATGGAAAAACGATCGAGACCATCGAGGGTGTGGCTCAAGATGGAAAGCTGGATCCCCTCCAAGAGGCATTTGTTGCCAAGGGCGCGGTGCAGTGCGGTTACTGCAGCCCCGGCATGATCATGACCGCTAAGGACCTATTGAAGAAAAATTCCCATCCTACCGAGGAAGAAGTCAAAACGGCTATTGCTGGAAACTTCTGCCGCTGTACGGGGTATGTGCGCATTGTGGATGCGATCCTTACGGCGGCGGACACAATGAAGGAGTGAGAATCCATGACTGAGTACGACTTTGTGGGTAAGGACGTCCCCCGTGTTGACGCCGAGGTTAAAGTTACGGGTGAGGCCATGTTTACTATGGATGTGAGGCTCCCCAATATGCTGTGGGGCCGGATGTTGCGCAGCCCTCTCCCTCACGCCAAGATTCTAAACATTGATACCAGCAAGGCGGAACGGTTGGTTGGAGTGAAGGCGGTGATTACGGGCAGGGAGACGCCGTTTGTCTTTGGGGTCTCACACATGGACCAGACGCCGCTGCAGACCGAAAAGGTCCGTTATGTAGGTGACCCTGTGGCCGCGGTGGCGGCCGTGGACCTGGATGCGGCCCTTGAAGCCCTGGACCTCATTCAGGTGGACTATGCGCCCCTGCCGGCCGTGTTTGATCCCGAGGAGGCGATGCAAGCGGGTGCGCCTATCATCCATGAGGGGGTGGAACGCAACATCGCCGCCAATCCCCGCTACAATATCGGTGACGTGGAAAAGGCCTTTCAAAAGGCCGATCA
>DATKYC010000120.1:0-9608 GCA_035528695.1 Acidobacteriota bacterium
GGAAGAGAACTTTGAGGAAATCAGCAGGATCCAGACCCAGGAGCATGGGAAATGCATAGATGAATCCAGGGGTGAAACAAGGCGCGGCATTGAAAATGTGGAAGTGGCCTGCGGGATACCTACTCTGATGATGGGTGACAGTTCAGAGGATATTGCCTCTGGCATAGATGAGTACCTCATCCGGGTACCTCTAGGGGTTTTCGGGATAATAGGCCCGTTCAACTTTCCCTTTATGATCCCTCTCTGGTCAGCGCCTTACGCGGTGGCGACCGGAAACACCGTCGTGGTCAAACCATCGAGCGAGGTTCCCTGCACCCAGGACAAAGTGGCTGAGCTGGTGGAGGAAGCCGGTTTTCCGCCAGGGGTGTGGAACGTGGTACATGGCGGGAGAACAGTTGTGAACGGCATGTTAGAGCACCCTAATATCGAAGGAATAACATTCGTGGGATCCACGCCGGTCATGAAAAATGTCATCTACCCCGGTTGCGGCAACACGGGTAAGCGGTGCATTGCCCAGGGCGGGGCGGCAAACATACTGGTCATTATGCCGGACTGCAATGTGAATGCAACCATACCGGGCCTCCTGACATCATTCTTTGGTAATGCGGGCCAACGGTGTCTGGCAGGTCAGACCCTTGCTGTTGTGGGTGAGGATGATGCCTTTTACAACGATTTTATGGAAAAACTCACTGCCAGGGCAAAAGCCATAGTTGTGGGAAACGGGCTTGACGAGTCGGTTCAGATGGGGCCTGTGCGAGACGCAAAGAAGAAAGAGAGCATTCTAGAGTACATTGAGATTGGTCTCAAAGAGGGGGCAACTTTAAGGCTAGATGGGAGAAAAGCAAATATTAAGGGCGATTACCCTGACGACTGCTTTCTTGGTCCCACCATTATAGAAAATGTTTCGCGGGAGATGAGAATCACACGGGAAGAAATTTTCGGCCCTACCATGGGCGTGATCAGGACAAAAACCCTGGAAGAGGCAATAGAGATCTGCAATGAAAGCCCATATCATAACGGCCACGCCATATTTACCTCAAGTGGTAAGGCCGCCCGTAAATTTCAATACGACGTGATCAGTGGAAATGTCGGCATAAACATCGGAATCGTCGCACCTATGGCCTTCTATCCATTTAGCGGAATGAAGGGCTCTTTCATGGGCGTATTACATACTCAAGGAAAGGAAGCCGTTCGCTTCTTCACCGAAAGCAAGGTGTGCATCCACAGGTGGTTATAGGGAGGATGATTATGAAACTACATACGGCTTCTGAGACCTTAAGCTTCATTAGGGAACTGGAAGAGAAAGCGGCAAGATTTTACGAAGACCTGGCGAGGAGGTTTCCAGGAAATGGAGAGGACTTCCTATCCTTCGCAAAGGATAACAGGAAGTACAACAAGCAGGTTCAAATGGCGTACCAGTCGGTAATCACGGATGCTATCGAGGGCTGTTATGCATTTGATCTGGAGCCTGGCAACTATACCTTTGACATCCATCTCCCGCAGGATGCAGATCTTGTAGAGGCGGTGAAAACGGCCTTGGCCATAGAAGATAAAATTATCGGATGTTACAATGACGGGGCGGATCAGTCCATGTCCCTGTTGGCTGATGTTCCCAGAAATTTCAAGATAGTGGTAAGGAAGAGAACCAGCCGTTTGGAAAAGCTCAAGACCCTCGTTGAAATATAGATTCAGGATACCGTGTGTGCCTCGCAAAGACAGGCGGGTATCCCGTTTTCGAGTTCATTTTGGGAAAAAACTACTGGTCTTCTCACTTCTAATTTAAGGAGGGCTCGCAATGCATGTGAAAAGTAAAGACCTAATCCTAAAGGAATTGGCGTCCATTGTGGGAGAAAAAAACGCCACTGCTTCCAAACATATATGTTATGCATATTCCTATGATATGAGTTTTGTGAAACCCAAGTTACCCGACTATGTGGTTATGGCCACGACTGTGGAACAGATACAGGGGATCTTAAGATTCGCGAATAAGGAAAAAATCCCGGTAGTACCATACACAGGAGGCACGAACATAGGCGGGCTCACCATACCCGAGCGTGGTGGCATCATTTTGGATCTCAAACGAATGAATAAGATCATCAAGCTCGACCCTGAAGCACTTGTTGCAGTGATAGAACCTGGTGTGAGCCATGCGCAACTGGCCAGCGCGCTGGCCGAGCATAATCTTCGCTTTGGTTGGCCGGTAGGGCCCCCGTCGGCCTCTGTGGCTTCCTGTGCCGTCAGCCACGGGATCGGCGGCCTGAATGCCCGGTACGGATTGCAGAGCCAGGAGATCACCAGCATGGAGGTGGTGCTCCCTACCGGTGAACTGGTCCGGGTGGGATCGTGTGCAATCAATCCGGATGCGTGGCACAGTGTGCTCCCCATGCCCCAGATGGACGGCCTCTTCAAGGGGTGGCTGGGAGGTACCGGCGTGGTGACCAAACTGGGTATCAACGTCCACCACACTCCTCCTATCCTCAAGATATTTACCGTATCGTGTGATAATGTGGAGGGCATGTATTCGTATATGCTGAATCTGAGTAACTATGAGATATGCGATGACCTTACGGGCGTATCCTGGTGGCTGGCTCAAGTTCCGATCCCCTACCCTTACAAGCCCAAGCCGGACGGAGTCCCGGAATGGTTTAGCTATGCAACTACATACTCCTTTACCGAAAAGGAAAAAGAGGCTAGAGAGGAGATCTGGAATATCGTCTTGGAAGAAGAGCAGCAGAAGGGAACCAGCATCAAGGAGACCCATTACCCTGAAGAGGCCCTCAAGGCTAGAACAGAGCTGCCAAGTCAGATTGTTGGATCAACAAAGAACTACTGTAAACAGGGGGGTGGCGGTATCTCATGGCCCGGAACATTTACTCCTGCTAATAAATGGGCTCCAGTGTACACCAAGTGGAAAGAAATACTTATTGGGCACAACCTGTCCCCTTCAGTCCGAATGAGCATGTACAGAGGCGTGCATTACGGCATGCTAAGGGCTATGATCCCTTTTAATAAACAGAGTGATGAAGAGACCGAGAACGCCAGGCAGGCCATTGTTGAATGTCTGAGGGCAGACCTTGATATAGGGGGAATGCCGTATAAACCGCCAGTTGATTTTGCGATTGAAATCAATAAACGGGCACACCCTGGCTATCTGATGCTTCTAAAGAAATTAAAGGCATTATTGGATCCTAATGATATCATGAATCCTGGAAAGCTTGGGATATAAACTCTATACGAAATCTTTGCTATCTGGAGGTCATTATGAAATGGAATATATCAAATCTCAAAGAGTTAGAAGACAAGATATGGCGCTGTACCGCCTGCGGGACCTGCAAAGTGGCCTATGATTTTGGCCCTCCTCCCAGAAGCGGGGAGATTTGCCCTGCAGGGGCTGAATTCGGTTTCGAAGGCTTTTTGGCGGCCAAAGGCAAGATCGCTTTTGCGAGGGGATTGCTCAGCGGTGAGCTTGAATGGGACGATGATCTTCTGGATGCAGTGTACAAGTGCACTGTATGCGCAGGTTGCCAAAGCCAGTGTCAGTTGGATCATAAGCCTTTCATATCTGATATCATAGAAGCAATGAGGCGAAAGGCCGTTCAAGACGGTGCTGGCCCTATGCCTCCTCACAAGGCCCTTATCCAATCCATGAAGAGTTACGACAACCCCTACCAGGGTCCGAGGAGGGTGAGAACCGATTGGACGAGGCCTTTCAAAAAAGCGAAAAATCCTATTAAGGACATCAATAAAGAACCTGCCCCCATCCTATTCTATGTTGGATGTACCGGAGCCTTCAATCAACAGGCACGATCAATTCCCACTGCCACCGCATCCCTTTTTAAGAAGCTTGGCCTTGACTTTGGTATCCTGGGTGAAAATGAAGTCTGTTGCGGTTCAACGGCAATGAGGATTGGTGATGCAGAAGAATTCAAGCGAATAGCTGAATCAAACCTGCAGACATTTAAAAAACTCCACGAAGAAAAAGGGGTTGACACCATCGTGACCTCATGCGCAGGGTGTTACAGGGCAATAAAGAAAGACTATTCCCTCTCTTCAGATTATGACAAGCTGATGGATGGAATTAAGGTCATCCACACTGCTGAATACCTTTATGACCTTTACAAAGAAGGAAACCTTAAATTGTCAGGGAAACTCCCCTGGAAGGTGACCTACCACGATCCTTGCCATACCGGCCGGCACCTCAATAGATTCAAGATCGACGAGGATGGTTCCCAGCTCTGGAAAGGCGCCTATCTTGAGACCAATGAAGAGGAATGCCTCTATGACCAACCGAGAGAACTTCTCAATGCAATTCCCGGTATTGAGTTCACGGAAATGCAAAGGATCAGGGCCAATGCCTATTGCTGTGGCGGCGGTGGAGGTGTTATGACCGGGTACGGCGAGTGGGCTACTAAGAATGCAGGCGATAGGATACAGGAAGGAGCAGAAACAGGTGCAGACCACATGGTTTCCATCTGTCCATTCTGCCATTACAATCTAACACAGGGGGCCCAAAGGATCGGGGCCGCCATGAAAGTCCATGATCTTATAGAACTTATAGATAAGGTAGTGGAGAGTCCTTCCGGAAAGTAACCCTTATAGCGGCCAGGAATGGAGGTGTAATGGAAACAGGGCCAGGGCATTTCCGGGAAATGTCCCTTTAACCCCAAGAGGAGGAGGATTATGGAAGAGAGAAAACAGTCGAATAAGTTACAGGGAGTCCTCACCAAAGAGGTGAGCCGTCGGGATTTTTTGAAAACCAGTGCCCTGGGAGCAGCGGGATTGACCCTCAGTTCCTGGGCCCCTGTGCCTTTCACCTACGGAGCCCAACCACCCATTAAAATTGGGATGTTTAACGAATATACCGTTTTTGCTACGGAATATGGATACTGGATGGGAAAAGTAGCCAAGGCAGCCATAGCCAAGATGAATGCCGAAGGTGGCATTGCAGGCCGAAAAATTGAATTGTTCGATTATGACACGAAGTGCAAGCCGCCCTGGGCAGCAAGCATGTTCAAGAAAATGATTTTAGAGGACAAGGTAGATATGATCATGGGATCGATCCACTCAGGAGTCCAAAAGGCCTGTTTTCCTCTTGCTCAACAGTATAAGATACCTTTCTTTAGCGGCGGTGCCATGACCTATGAGTTCACCGGAAAGGACGCCATTCCCTACTATATTCGTAACCATTCTCATGCGAGGTCGCAAGCTGTGGCGGCTTGGAAATGGGGCTTTGACAATCTGGGCAAGAAATGGACTTTCTTAGTGGCTGATTATGCCTGGGGTCACTCCTTGGCAAAAGAATTTGGAAGCCGTATCGTAGCAGCTGGCGGGAAAGTTCAGGAGATCCGTGCTCCCTTTGCCACCGCGGACTTTGTTCCTTTTTTGCAGAAAGTGGATCCCGACACGGAGGTTTTGTTCACCGTGTTCCTGGGGACAGCTTCCTTAGGGGTCTTAAGACAGACCGTCGAGCTGGGACTTCATAAGCGGCTAAAGAGATTTACCGTGATTTGCACTACGGAAGGCATCGGCCAGGAGGTTGTTGGAAAGGAATCAGCAGGGGCCTACTATATCGAATACCATCCCCGACACCTCGATCAGGTTCCTAAAGAATTACAAGTTTATGAAAAAGCCTATCGGAAGGCCTGCGGGGTGGAGGACGATGGAAAGGAGGTCGGGAATCCAAAGGTCACCATTGCAGGGTCCCATATGTGGTCCATGTGGGTGTATCCCTATATGATCAAGCTAGGTATCGAGCAGACCGGCTGGAAGGACAGCAAAAAGAATGCGGACCTCATAAAGGCCATTTGCAGTTTGAAATTGAAAGCCGGTCCGTGGTGTCCGGTTGGTGACCTGGATATGAGGGAGCAAGACCATCAGGGCTTCGCAGACTTTTATATTTCGAGAGTGGAACCTGATCTCAAGCTGAAGGTCCTTGCGCGTATTCCTAAAGAAAATGCGATGTACGAACCGGAAACAGATTTAAGGCAGAAGCTTTAAAAAAACTATTTTCCGCCCCAAGCCCCTCCCTTTGCTTCTTCTCGAGAAGGAGAGGGGGGGCTTAAATTGAAAATTAGTTTAAATAAAAAGGACAAGATTCGTGATCTCCAATTTGTCGGTTGCCATTTTGAATGGAATTGTCTGGGGGTTGATCATGGCCCTGATCGCTCTGGGTTTAAACATGATCTGCGGCCTCCTCCATATTATCAATATGGCCCATGGAGCCTTTTATATGTTGGGGGCTGTGGTGGCCTGGTACTTGATTGAGCTCACGGGAAATTTCTGGATTGCCCTGGTGATTGCGCCTCTTTGTGTTGGTTTATTCGGTTTGATCATTGAGAGAGGTTTGATCAGGACGATTGAAGATAAACCCATCACCACCATCATTTGCACCTTCGGTGTGATGTTGGCGGTTCAAGAATTGGTCCTGATGATATTTGGAGGTTCACCCAGAAGGATAGCCAGTCCTGTGCCTTACAGCGTTCCGCTTTTCGAATTACAGTACCCTTTGATGCGTATTGTGATCGCTTTGATTTCTATAGCAATCATGGTCGCCCTGTGGATCTTTCTCAACCGTTTCAAGTACGGCCTCTGGATGCGGGCCGTAGTTCAGGACCGGGAGATGGCCGTTGCCTTAGGGATCCCCGTTAACAAGGTCTATATGTGGACTTTTGTTTTAGGGTCGGCCTTAGCAGCCTTTTCAGGGGTATTGGCTGCTCCCATTGTGTCCGTCGAATTTATGATGGGCCGTGAGGTGCTCATCATGGCCTTCATCATCGTGATCGTCGGAGGGATGGGCAACCTTGAAGGTTCTGTGATCGCTGCCATTATTATCTCCTTAATCCAGGGGGTAGGTGCCCTCTTTGTTCCTCCCTCAATTGCTACGGTCTTTGCTCTTGCATTTATGATACTTGTCTTATTGATTCGGCCCCAGGGGCTATTTGGAGAATAGGGGGAAACATGATCCTTCACAAAATAGGCCATTTCGGTTTTATCCTTATCTTCGGACTCGTCCTTCTTGCGTTGGCCGTTTTACCCTTTTTTGTGGACCTCTTCTATCAAACCTTTTTAACAGAACTCTTCGTTTGGGTTTTGTTTGCCATTTCCTTTGACCTCATCTTCGGTTATACGGGACTTTTGAGCTTTGGACAGGCGCTCTTTTTTGGCCTGGGGAGTTATACCGTCACGATATTGGTGCGGACATTTGGTTTCAATACAGAACTGAGCCTTTTCCTCTCCATAGTCATTCCAATCCTCTTTGCCTGGTTTGTTGGATATTTTTCGGTGAAGTTGACTGGAATCCATTTTGCCATCATCACCATCATCTTTGCCATGATTGGTGGTGTCATCGCGGAGACTTGGACCTCCTTTACAGGAGGGTCTGATGGCCTAACCTTTTCACCACGTCCCTTCCGACTGGGTTTACTTAGTGTTGATATGATGGATATTAAGAGTAACTATTATTTCGTCTTAGCGATTGTCGCCATTTTTTATCTCTTTTTGAGAAGAATGGTCCAATCTCCCTTGGGGAAGGTATTCATATCCATCAGAGAAAACGAGGAAAGGGCTGCGCTGATCGGTTATAATGTCCGGCGATATAAACTCATCTCCTTCATCATAGCAGGTGGCTTGAGTGGGTTGGCCGGCGGTCTTTACAGCCTCACCCTCAAATATGCCGGAGTCAGTTATCTCCACTGGTCGGTCTCCGGACATGCGGTGGTTTATACCGTTGTTGGAGGCATGGGAACATTGATAGGTCCGGCGTTAGGGGCTGGTATCATCATGTCTTTGGAGCATTATCTAATCGATATTCTTCAGTCCACAGATCTCGTCGCGGGTATTGTTTTGGTTTTTATGGTCTTGGCGGCTCCTAAAGGAGTCGTCGGCCTCATCCAATCGGTGTTGAAGAAAAGGGAGACGAGTTCCTGAAATGAATGAAATCATCCTTGAACTGAAAGAAGTTCACAAATTGTTTGGCGGTTTATTAGCGGTAAATCGTGTCACCCTTTCTGTTAATAAAGGGGAACTCCGTGCACTGATCGGACCTAATGGAGCAGGAAAGACGACATTGCTCAATCTCATCACCGGAACACTTCCTGTCTCCAGTGGACAGATCTTCTTCAAAGAGAAGGAGATCACCAATCTGAGCCCCCACCGGATCTCTCATACCGGTATTGCAAGAACGCTGCAGATCACGAGCCTCTTTTCGGGTCTGACCGTCTATGAAAATATCTGGGCAGCGGTGCAGTCGCGAAAAAAATTCTTCAACCCTTTTATACGAGCATCGAAATGGCAGGATGTGAAGGAAAAAACGGAATCTATGTTAGAGCTCACTGGATTTAAAGATAAAGCCCATCTGATCTGTTCTGAATTGTCCTATGGTGATCAACGCATCTTGGAGATGGGGATCGCCTTAAGTACGGGGCCAGATCTTCTTTTACTCGATGAACCCACTGCCGGGCTTAACAGTCAGGAGTCCATGGCCTTGGTTAAGAAGATGAGGAGTATGCTTTCAGGGCAAACCATCATCTTGGTGGAGCACGATATGGGGGTGGTGATGGAACTGGCAAATAACATATCGGTGCTTCACTATGGGTCCATCCTGGCGGAAGGGCCTCCGGATGAGATCAAGGAAAACCAGGAAGTCAAGAAAGTCTATTTGGGGGTCTAACATGTTGAAGATGAGAGATCTGAACTGCAGTTATGGGGATTGTCAAGTCTTAAACAACGCAACCCTCGAAGTTGAGGAAGGAAATCTCATCGGTTTGATCGGCCGTAACGGGGTAGGGAAGACCACGACCCTAAAGTCGATCATGGGTCTGGTGCCCCGCAAGAGTGGATCGGTCCATTTTTATGAAGTCAATCTTTCAAATATAGCGTCTTACCAGATCCCTCGCATGGGTATTTCCTATATACCTCAAGGCAGACATCTCTTTCCCAAACTGACCGTAATGGAAAACCTGAGGATCCCCGTCATTAAAGGGGAATTGGACAAGAAGGTCCTCGAAGGGATATTCGAATATTTTCCAGTATTGAAGCAACGGCTCAACCAGAAGGCAGGTACCCTTTCCGGTGGAGAACAGCAGATGCTTGCTGTAGGAAGGGCTTTAATCATCAAGCCAAAAATGGTGTTGATGGATGAACCCATGGAAGGGTTGATGCCCCTGATGGTCAAATTGATAGCCGAAACCGTAAAAGCGATCAATGAGAAGGGGACCACGATCCTGTTGGTGGAACAGAACTTGAAGACCATTAAGGATATCTGCCAAGGGGTCTATATCATGGAAAAAGGCACGGTCGTCTATGAAGGGACGCCCTCTGCTCTGGAAGGCGCTATGGATATTCAGGAGCGTTATTTAAGTGTCAAGGTGTAGGTTTATTCTATCCAATAGCCCTCAAGAGTTTATGATTAAATCATCGATCCTACTCATTATCGTCTTTACTCTGATACCCTTTTCGAGTCCGATATTCGGGAGTGGAGGACCGGATTACGAAACGGTCAACTTCAAAGGCCAAAAATTATCCCTCAAACGGCATCCTCTTACCCGAGCTCCCTTAATCATTCGGGGAATAGACTCGAACCTCTTAGAAATTAAGGATTTTTCAAAATT
>DATKYC010000121.1:0-5989 GCA_035528695.1 Acidobacteriota bacterium
GGGCCTGAGCCCTGTCCCTGCGGTGAGAAACCTTTTGGAGAGAAGCCCTGAATTCAAGCTGGAAGACTTTGAACTTATGGAAGTTAACGAGGCCTTCGCAGCCCAATATCTAGGGTGTGAAAAGGAGCTGGGACTGAACCGCGAAATCACCAATGTGAACGGCTCTGGCATTGGTTTGGGTCACCCTGTTGGCTCTACAGGGTCCCGCTTAATCGGCACGCTAATCTATGCCATGAGAAAGCGTGGTAAAACCCTGGGGCTTGCAACGCTTTGTGGGGGCGGTGGCGTGTCCATGGCTACCGCAGTGGAGATGCTATAAAAAAGGCACTAATCCAGGTATGCAGCGGTTTTTAAGCGCCTGCCTATCCGATACTCTATGTGGAGCGCGAGCACTGGCCTGATCTCCCCTATCACCTCATCTGTCAAGGCCAGACCCTCTATTGTATCCCATGTGCCCGACTGGATTATGCTGATTGCCTTGACCGCAGCCGGGGAAAGTTCCCGAGTAAGGGAAGAGCCTTGCCCGCACTTAAGGCAGCTAATGCCTCCTTTACTCCTTATGAAGACAGCCCTTCCCTCTCCCGTATGTGGTCTTCGGCAGTTGCAGCATTTTTCCAGATGAATCGCATATCCTCCGAGCGCCATCGCCCTTGCCTCGAACACGATGCGTATGATGCGGCTGCTCTGCCTTTGATTTAGACGGATAAATGAGTCCTTCAGCAAGTCAAACATCCTCCTGTCCGGGACGAGCGGGGGGAAGAGGATTTCTGTAAGCTCAACCATGTAGCTCGCCAAGGACAATGAGGTAAAATCCGATCTAATCCCCGGAAAGGCACTTAACAATCTGGAGGAGTGAAGAAAATGGAGGTCTTTCCCCCTTTTCAGCTCGTACTCCAAACTTGTAAGACAAAACAGATCCAGGGAATTTGAAAAGCGTCTCCGGCTTCTGCGGGCACCTTTGGCTACTCCCTTTAATCGGCCTTTGTCAGGGGTAAAAAAACTGACCAGGAGATCTGATTCACCGAATTCCTTTATCCGCATTATAATTGCAGGGGAAATATTGCTGCTCATGTGTCAGCGGGGTCAGCCCTTGACGGCCTGACCCCTAATTATCACTCTCCGCCGTACAATTCCTTGATCTTGGCCCTGTCGGGGGACCCATTGGGTAATAGGGGAAAATCGCTGATGAATTCCACATACCCCGGTTTCTTGTATCGCGCAATACGCGCTCCTACAAAATCAATCAACTCCTGAGCTTCAAGGGTTGTCCCCTCCTTAAGCTGGCAAACAGCCTTAATGCCCTCTTTCCACTTGGGGTCAGGCACACCAAAGACCACCGTCCTTTCTACGGCGGGATGTTCGAGGACGACCTTTTCTACTTCAGCGGGATAGACATTTTCGCCCCCTGGCTTGATGAGTTCTTTATCTGCCGTGCGCCCCGCATACCAGAGATACCCATCTTTATCAAAGCGGCCCATATCCCCAGTGTGATGCCACCCAGACCTGAAGGTGTATTCATTGTCTTTGGGCAGGCCCCAGTAACCCTTAAAAACCATGGGCCCTTTCATTGTAATTTCGCCCACCTGACCCACCGGGACCGGGTGATCGTAGTCATCCATGATTGCCACCTCGGCCAACGGGAGCACCTTGCCTGCTGAACCAGGTCTCTCACTGTAAGGTGCAATGGTTGTCAAGGAGGAAGTCTCTGTCTGGCCGTACAAGCAATAGAAGTTTCCCCCAGTTATTTGTTGGAATTTTTCTATGGTATTGGGTTCTTCCAACCCCATCACAGCCCTTAATGAGCTTATATCCTTTCCTGACTTTTCTTTTTGTTCAAGAATTTGGCCAAGAATTGGAGTAAAATCATACATGAAAGACACCCTTTTCTCCTCAATAAGCTCTACGGCCTTGACCGCATCAAACCTGCTCATATTGACAGTCAACGCCCCCGCATGAAAGCCCGCGGCAGCCAGGAAGAGCCCTGCCACGTGAAAGAGCGGGAGGAGGTTGAGGTGGACGTCTTTTGGTCTCAGGTTCAAGCTGTAATCAAAATGCATATCCAGACAGAGCATGTTACCATGGCTCAACAAGGCCCCCCTGGCTTTGCCTGCCACACCAGCGGTGTGGATAATTACGAAACCGTCATCTGTGGATACGTCAGCCGCTTCAAAATCGCCTTCGTTTTCCATCAAAGCGCCAAAGTCCCCAAACTTGCCCCCCGCAGGGCCAAGATTGAAGTATTTTTCCACGGTCGGAAGCTTGTCCTTCACTCCCTTCACGGTTTCCTGATATTCTTCATCCGCAAATAATACTTTGGCTCCACAATCACTCAGATTGTACGCCACCTCGTCACCGGAGAGCCTCCAGTTGATGGGGAGCATGATGGCGCCGAGGGCTGCCGCAGCCCCGTAAAGGAGAAAAAACTCAAAGCTGTTTTTCCCCAGAACACCAACACGGTCTCCCCTACTGATCCCCGAGTTCTGGAGACCAACAGCGAGGCGATCAACCCTTTCCTTGTACTCGGAAAAGGTAAGAGTCATATCCTGATCCACTTCATACCATGCTGGTTTCTGTTTGAAACAGAAGGCGTTCCGGTCTATCACATTGTAGAAGGTAAAATCATAGAGTCCCATGGGAAACCTCATCGGGGTCATGTGTCAAATGTCCAGGCCTGACCCCCAAATTAAATGGGCCGCCAAAACTCCATATCCGTCTTGGCGGCCCACGTTTACCTGATCAATTTATCCTTCAATATTGCAACTATTTAGGATAGATGGCTTTGAAAGGCAGTGTCTTGGACACGCCATCAGCATTAAAGGTAAATGCCCCTTCATGAATCTTGATGGGGAAGGCCATATCAGGAATGGTGGTCCACCATTTAGTGATCGCATCCCAAGGTTTAATTCCCTCAGCCTTGAGCCTATAACCAGCAGTCACGCCAAGGGTCAAAAAGGCTGGCATAGGCATAAGTAAGGTAGTGGCCCTCAGTTGATTTGTCTTACCTGCCGGAATCCACTGGGTGTCATAGCCATTCACAGTAATAAGGTCAAAGTCCTCAAATGCAACGGTGAACTTATACCCGTCCAGCAGCACAGGATATGGGTTCGGATTGGTGATGTTAAAGGTAATAGCCAGGGGCAGTGGAGCCCCATGTGCCCCAGGCTTACCCATTGTGGGCTTTATCTTGGAGTAAAACCAAAATCCATCATACTGGGGCACCTCTATAATTTCAAGCGCGATCACCGGGTCCTTGAAAGTGGCCGCGCTCGGCTTGGCCTGCATAGCGGCGCAGGAGGCAAATATCACCCCCAGACCGAATACAAGTGCCATCAGCAACACAACAGATTTCTTGTTCATCATAGAACCTCCCTTTGCGAAGCCGGAATTAGGAAGCCGGAATTCGGGACGAAAAGACCTTCTCTGCACCATTCTGTCTTCCCTCTTCAGACTCGGAACGAGTTTCTTCTCAGCTCAACCATCTTTTTCTTCGCTTGTAATGCTTTACTTCGCGAAAACTCTTTCTCCGACCACCGCTCAACCCGAGATAGAAATCCTTAATGTCTTCATTCTGGCTCAACTTTTCAGAGGCATCGTCCATCACTATCCTGCCGGTTTCCATCACATAGGCGTAAGGCGCCACGTTCAGCGCCAGCTTGGCGTTCTGCTCCACCAGGAGGATAGAAATATTCTCACCCTCATTGAGCTTCGTGAGGATATTAAAGATCTCGTGGATGAGCATCGGAGCCAAACCCATAGAAGGCTCATCCAGCAACACCAGCTTGGGTTCGGTCATCAAGGCCCTTCCCACGACCGTCATCTGCTGCTCCCCCCCGCTTATGAAACCCGCGACCTCGTTTCGCTTCTCGCGGAGCCTGGGGAAGTAGCGGTACACCATCTCAAGACCCTCTTTCACCGTACGGGTCTTCCTCAGGTGTGCACCCACCTTCAGGTTCTCCTCAGTGGTCAGGTGCTCGAAAACCTTCCGGCCCTCAATGACCTGAATGATCCCCATCTTGGCGATATTTGCCGCCCTTTCATGGTGAATGCGGTTCCCCTCAAACTCGATGGCACCATCAGTCACCTCGCCGTCTTCGACCTTTAAGAGTCCCGAAATCGCTTTAAGGGTCGTGCTCTTACCAGCCCCATTGGCGCCCAGTAAGGCAACGATTCCCCCCCTCGGGACATCGATGGAGACCCCCTTGAGGACCAGGATCACTTCGTGGTATTTGACCTCGATATTCTTAATGCTCAGGATCTTATCTACTTCTGCTGTTTCCAATTGGAAACCTCCCTGTTACCATCCATGCCATTCTGATGCCCACTGTTTTGACCATCGGCCTTTCACATCAACAAATTCCACCGGCGCAAATTTCTTGCCATCCCATTCCTGGACCAGACAGCCACCAGCGGGTCTATGGTCCGCAGGGGTAAAGCTCACATCACCGGTTCCCAGACCAATATGGAAGTCTTTCATGGTCTCAAAGCCCTTTTTCATGATCCCCTCACCGGTCAGAGCGCCGGCCTTATCAGCCCGAATCATGGCCTCCCTGAGCAGAATGCCGTTGGCCCAACCCTGAACGCTCCTATTAAGGCGTTTTTCCACAGGCACACCAGGGTTGATCTTCTTGGCATACTCAACCACCTTATCCATCAGATCGGATTCCTGGCCAAAGAATTTACAAGGGGTGGCACCCATCACGAGCAGGTGGTCCTTGCCGCTCATTGCCTCGCCCGCAAGGCGTGGAAGGTTCTCATCATAGCCCCAGTTGTTCACTATGTGATCGGCCCCTAAGGCCAAGCCATATGCATCCCTGAGCGTGGCAGAGACCGACATGGTGGTGTTTCCGTGCCACAGAATGTCAGGCTTAAACTTCTTGAGCCCCATGATCTGGCTCTTTGTGTCAATTGCAAAGAGACTCACATCCTGATCAGGGCCTATCTCAAAACCCAGCAGCTCACCATGATTCTTGAGTGCCTCAATCGGCGCACTCGCATAAGGAGAGGCAAACATGTAGGAACATGCAAGACGGGGTTTTCTCTTTCCATAATCCGGATTCTTGGGCCACTTCTTGTCAAACCAGGCCGTGAGACATGCCCTTGCATTGGTTGAGTAGTCCGAGGAAAAGAAGAGGTTATAGGCCGTGCCTATGTGCTTGTGTCCTTTCCTGTCCGTCCAGTCCACCGGCCTGGTGAGATGGGCGGAATAAGAGTCTGACACATAGGGAATCTTATCCTTATTGACCGTAGGTGAAAGCGCCTCGGTATCGCCAGTCCCCCATCCCATGATACCGAGAACCTTCATTCTCTTGAGGAGCTTGTACTTGGTGAGGGCCTCAGGGATCCGGTAACCATAGTCAAACCATATATACTTTACCGGCTTCCCGTTTATGCCGCCGTTGTCCTTCACATAATGTGACCAATACTCTGCCTGACCGAGGGCTGCGTCTTTTCCCACGTCAGATGTCGCGCCAGTGGTGTCCTTTATACCACCTACCTTAAGCTCCTTGGCCGCCAAGGCCATAGAGCATAGGCCACATACAAATACAAAGGAAACCAGAAGTATCAAAACCTTTTTCACATTCATAGCTTTCCCCCTTATTTTTATAAAGAAAGACTATTTAAACCAACCTCATAATCTCAAATATATTATTCTTAACGAAGGCTCACCTCCTTTCTGTACTATTAGTTTCTTGCGTTCGTTGAGTTTTTTGCGTTTGTCGAGTAAAAGCCCTATGAACTCAATGAACTCAACAAACCCAATACACACTAGTATGAGAAAGGCCACAGGTTAAAGTAGTTCTTGGCCTGCCACCAGCGATAGGCGATCCCGTTAGGCTCGTAGATCAGAAAGGCACAGATAGCAAGACCAAAGGCGGAATCCTTTATATAGGCGAAATCAATAAGTAGCCTCGGGAAATAATCGGAAAGGGGAACAATGGCCATCTGGATCACTTCCATTACCACCACCATAAAGATAGACCCGAAAATA
>DATKYC010000122.1:0-2025 GCA_035528695.1 Acidobacteriota bacterium
TTCAGAAATCGAGGATTCTTTTGGGAGCTCAAAACATGCATTGGGAGATGAGCGGGGCTTACACAGGTGAAGTATCTGGTAAGATGCTCCAGGAAGCGGGGTGCACCCACGTCATCCTTGGGCATTCCGAAAGGAGAATCCTCTTTGGTGAAACAAGCCAGATTATTGACCTCAAGGTAAAAACTGCGGTCGCTTTAGGTTTGATTCCAATTTTGTGTGTCGGTGAGACACTTGAACAAAGAGAGGGTGGTAAGACCTTTGAGGTAGTCAAGGAACAACTGGATGTGTCTTTGCACAGTATGATTGCAAGCAACAGCATGCTTCCTTCCCTTATTTTGGCATATGAGCCTGTGTGGGCAATTGGAACGGGACGAACCGCAATGCCTGAGCAGGCACAGGAGGTTCATGGATTTATCAGAGGGTGGATTGAGAAGAATTTTGATTCGGGAATGGCAAACCAGATTCGGATCCTCTATGGCGGGAGTGTAAAACCTGAAAACAGTGCGGATCTCATGATAAAACCGGACGTAGATGGAGCTCTCGTGGGGGGGGCGAGCCTTAAAGCAGATGTATTTGTTAAGATTATCCGTTTTGGCTAAATGAGAAGATAGTCGTAGAGTAACCGTTGAGAGGTGATCTCGGCGGGTCAATAAATACAGGACCATATTTTTGGTCTTGACGCTATTTTCTATTGCGATTATTTATTTTCGATAATAAACTTGATAAACTTGTAAGAAGTCGGAAAACAGTGTTTTTGGTCATTCCGGCGAAAGCCGGAATCCAGTATATTCAAGGAGTTACAAAACTCATGGACTCCGGTTTTCACCGGAGTGACGAGTTTTTACGAAGCCGTCAAACTTCTATGATTGCCTAAAGAGCGACTGCTGGAAATAAAGAGACTAGAAAATGACACTTATTCTTATAATTTTGCATATTGTGGCCTGCTTGGGACTAATCATGATTGTCCTTCTTCAGAGGGGCAAGGGGGCAGGTATGGGTGTTGCCTTTGGCGGGTCCAGCCAGACCGTTTTCGGGAGTGCCGGCGCAACATCCTTTTTGCACAAAATTACAGCTGCGGCAGCTATCATATTCATGTTGACTTCATTGGGACTTTCAATCTTCTTCGGGAGAGGAGTCACTTCTTCCGTTATGGAGAATGTAACAAAGCAGAAGGTCCCGGCAGCTGAAAAAACTGAGTTGCCGGCCCAGACCGGGGAAACCGGGAAATAGCCTCAGATGGGATGAATATATTGCCGAAGTGGTGGAATTTGGTAGACACGCTATCTTGAGGGGGTAGTGGGTTACGCCCGTGCGGGTTCAAGTCCCGCCTTCGGCACCAGATGAGATGATAAGGAACCCCTCCAGGCTCCCACCATTCGTTCACCCCGATAAATCGGGGTGTAGGCCGAACCCATCCCAACTCATGACGTTATTCGCGATAATGTCTATTAAATTAGACGATGAAACTTAAGAAATTTCGGAGTGTGCAGTTTCTCGAATATGCGGCGGCAATGCTTGGAACCGCGCCGTTTCTGCTGTTGCCGCGCCCGTTGGCGTTGCGCCTGGGAGAAGCTCTGGGCAGTCTGATGTACCGGCTTATGCGCCGCCTGCGAGCGATTGGGACCAAAAATCTGGACATCGCATTCGGCGACACACTGTCGCCCCAGGAAAAACAGCAAATTTTCCGGGCAACCTTTCGCAATCTGGGCAAATCGCTGGTCGAAGTCCTCCATTTTCCCCGGATGGATCGTGCTGACCTACAGCAAAAAGTGCAGATCGTGGGGCAGGAGCATTTTTCCAAGGCCATGCAGAAAGGGCATGGCGTCATCTACCTGACAGCCCATGTTGGCAATTGGGAAATGTCGGGGCATGCGCAATCGGCTGCGGGATATCCGTTGCACATTGTCGTGCGCCCCCTGGATAACCAGTATTTGAATCGCGTAGTGGCTCGCTTGCGCACCCTGCATGGGAACACCCTTATCGCCAAGGGCCGAGGGTTAAAGCAAATGATCACCGCCCTCCGAA
>DATKYC010000123.1:0-5106 GCA_035528695.1 Acidobacteriota bacterium
ATTCTTGTCTTTAGCCACAATTGCCGTTACCTTCCAGTCGCTATCACGGAGCTTGTCAGAGAGGTGCTGCAAACAGCTGAGGAAGATCTCATAAGAATGCCAAGCTAGCTTTTTCCTCAACTCCCTTGATACCCGTTCGATATCGGCAATGTTGTCTTCAAGTGTGGGAGGGGAAAGCTCAAGGTATATCTTTCTTACCAATGGGGTAGATCCGGTTTCAGAAGAGGCGGAGGGGGTCTCCCCAGTCATGATCTGGGTCACTTCCACCCGGGACTCCGGCGGGATCAGGATTTCAAGATTATCGTGGATTTCGGTCTGGCACGCGAGGACGTAGCCCCTGTCTAATTCTTCCCGCGAAAAAAAGGCCTTTGCCTTTTTTTCGACCTCCGCCGTTCCCTTTATGATCTGGACTCGGCACTGGCCACAGACACCCTCACCCCCGCAGAGGTTGGTGATAGACAGGTCGGCGAGTTGAGCGGCCTCAGCAACAGTGGTACCCTCCTCCACCTCAACGGACTTATTGTCGGGCAAAAACCGGGCAGAATATTTCTTCATCGTTATCGCGGGGTCAAATCGTTATTCTTGAAATCATAACGAAGCAATCAGCGACAAATAGAAAAATAGGGCTAGCTGGTTGGAGTTGGTATTTGTATAGCACTAAGGTATCAAATGTAAAATATAAATTTCAAGCCATGGGTATGTAATCAATTCCGGCTTAAGTGGTTATTGAGTTCTTGGATCAAGAGGTCGGGTATTGGCGTAATTTATCAGTCAGTTGATACGAGAATAGTAACTTGAGCTAGCGAGCAAACCGGATAACTAGAGCACTCTGATGACATGAAGCCATCCTGGCCGATCTGAGGTGGCTGAATCAATGGCGCTGGGAGACCCGAGAATCTTAACAACCCCACCCTTGTTGGCCTTCTCAAGCAGCTCTCCAAAGGCTCTAAAATTTGCCTTTTTGGTGGTTAGTATTTCATCTCGCAGTTGCTGGCGACCTTCCTCCGTATCTCCCGATAGGTATCGAAGCAATGAAGTATATCCTTTAGTGTCAGGCAGCATATGGCTATCTAGATCGCCGATAGCGCCGATAATGTTTTTATCGAGTTCTTCTTGCCGCAGAACCGTGTCCCGGAGAAACGCGGCTGTGAGGTCAAATGTCTCAAGTGTTTTAGTGAGATTAGGATCGCGATAGGAGACAAAAGTCAATACACCCGAAAAGCGGTCGAAAAGGCAAAATGCACCATAGGCCCCTCCCTGGACCCTAATACGATCCCACAACCATGTGTTGCGCAAATAACGCGATATGACTAGAGCAGAGCCGTGAAATTGGTATCCCAAGTCAAAAAGATTGGCTCCCTTTCCCACATAGTTCACCTGGGAAGCAATGGTCATACCCTCAAAAAGGGCGGGACTTATTGGCGACCAGTCAACTTCGGCGACTGGGCCTTCAGGCAGGGCTTCGGAAAGCTCATCTATATGGTGCTCAAGATGGGGCCAACGGCCGTCGTCCAATGTAATGTTTAAGACAATTGTATTTCGGTTTACGAGTGTACGCTGCATTTCTTGGAGAACCGCCAATACCTCTTCCCATTTCTCGTCAACCGCGCGGGCAAGTTCACTCAAGAAAAAAAGATAGCTTAACCCGGCCATCTTTTCTGTGGCCCAATCGGCCTCTCCAAAATGTGAACGAAGACGTAAATTAACCACCTGATGCCCTTGGGGGATCATCAGTTGCTCAACCCTGGCCTTTTCTTCAAGTACCATCTGCCGGAATCGCTCCTGGTTATCCAATCGAACTGTAAGGAGGACTTCTCGCAGGATACCAGTCAATTCTCCGACCTGGCTCACCATTGCCTTGCCGCGGAGGAAAAGCCATGCAGCGCTTCTAGTGGTGTTTTTTACCGTTGAGGTAAACAACTGTCGACTGATTCCACCTGTTTTTCGGCTTATCCATTGCGTGAGGGTAACAAAGTCCTTTCTCTCAGTTCCCATCTCGACAAGGGCCCGCCCAAAGAGCGGCACATAGGAGAGATGGCCGTCCGGCAGGTAATGGAGGTTGAGACCTAGGTCCAAGTAGGCAATGCCGTTAGTGAAGATGTTGTGCAAAGCTATTCTTGTACCTTTCCGATTAAGCTGTTCTAAAGGGATGGGTTTGTTATATTTGTCAAGGTCTTTTAAGCGCAACACAGGGATGGTTGCGAGGGTCTCTGGAGGATCGGGTGTTTCTTGAAGCCGTTTGAGCTCCAGGGTGTTTTTTAGAATTTCCTTTAATTGGCCCGGGGTCATTACTGAGGACACCTTGTCGAGGCGAGATTTTTCAGCTTCCTCCTCTTTCTCTCTTAGGTGGGGATCCGGCTTGAGAATAAGAGTAGTGCGATGAGGGTTGCCAAGAAAGAAGTGATCGATCATCTCTTCAAAGAAGGAATTCTTTTGTTTTACCTTTGATCTTATTTTTTCAAGAAACGATTCAAAGGCTAAGAGCGCCAGGGGGTCACCTTCATAAAGCCAGGTGGTCAGGCAGCGAAGCATTAAACCAAGCCCCCGTGGAAACCTGCCGGTGTTGTTTTCTCGGAGGCGGAATTCGATTGTGTTAAGTGCTGCTTCGACTGTGAGAGGATCAATTCCTTTTCGGGCCAAAGAGTTCAAGGTCTCTATTATAAGGGGCTCGATTCTCTCCACATTCTTCATCTCAACGCCTTTGAGGCCAGTGGAAAAGTAGGTTTGCCTTAGCTCGTTGCCCAGGCCTTCACCGGCGAGGTCCTCGCCGAGACCGGAGTCGATCAGCGCCTTACGCAATGGGGATGCCGGCATACCCAGGAGGACATATTCTAGAATACGGAAAGAAAAGTTCGTGAAAACATCCGTAGTTTCAGCGAGCAGCCAGTTGACAGTCACCATGCCTTTTGCGTTCTTGTGTTCATCCTCTCCCACCATGAAGGAATGGATGGTGAGCTTGGGCCGGTCGAAAGGGGGTTGCAAAGGAATACTAGAATCAATCTCCAATGGAGAGAACTCATGTAGATAGCTATCTAATAGTCTCAGGCGCTCATGAGGATCGTCATCACCATAAAAGTAGATGCGGGCATTGGATGGATGATAGTATTTTCTATGAAAATTTCTAAATTGCTCAAAGGTCAGGTTCGGTATCTCTTTTGGGTCGCCCCCGGAATCGAAACCGTAAGGATTATCGGGAAAAACAGATTGAAGGGAGTACTGGGCGAGCACATTGTCAGGCGATGAATAGGCCCCCTTCATCTCATTAAAGACCACACCTTTGTAAGAAGGGGGGGTATCTGGGTTTGTCAGTTCAAAATGCCACGCCTCTTGCTGAAAGATGAAGGGGGACAGCCGGGGGTAAAAGACAGCATCCAGATACACATCAATCAGGTTGTAGAAGTCTTGGATATTCTGACTCGCTACCGGATAACAGGTCCTGTCGGGGTAGGTAAAGGCATTGAGAAAAGTCTGCAGAGACCCTTTTAGGAGCTCGACAAAAGGCTCTTTTACAGGATACTTTCGTGAACCGCATAGAACCGAGTGCTCAAGGATGTGAGCCACCCCTGTGGAATCAGATGGAGGCGTCCGAAAAGTTATACCAAAGACCTTGTTCTCGTCATTGTTTGAGAGCGACAGGAGTTCAGCACCTGTTTTTTTATGGCGAAAAATCCTGACCTTGGTTTTCAATTCCGCTAGGTTTTGCTCTTTCAACAGTTGAAAGCCATGGATGGTTGTCATTTTTTCTCCTGGGCCAAATGAGGGCAAACTTATTTCTTGACACTTGAATCAATCCCACGGGTAAGCTATTCAAATCGTGTGCCTGGGCCAACGGTGACGGAGACAAATTCTCCAGGAAGAATAACGTTACGGGCCGCTTCCCTGATGTCTTCCGTGCTGACCCTTTCAATATCCTCAATGTACCGCTGAAGGTGGTCATAGCCCAGCCCATAAAGCTCGTCAAGGGCCATTTGCATCGCTTGGCTTGCATTGGTCTGGTTCTCGATCTGGAGGTTCCCTAATAGGTATTTTTTTGCCTCTTCCAGCTCCCTTTCAGTTAATCCCTCTGATCTCACCTTTTCAAGCTCTCGTAAGAGGGCTTTTTTTGCGACAGATAGTTTCTTTGGATCGCATGCAAGATAAGCCCCAAAGACCCCTGTTTCTAATCCAGGCCGCCTAAAGGCAGTGACTGAATATGCAAGACTCTCCTTATCCCGAAGCTGAAAAAATAGCCTTCCTCCTTGCCCGGAAAGGGAGGTTTCGATCAATGCCATGGGCGGGTTGTCCTTGCTCTTAAGATCGGCTCCCAAATAGCCGATGGCCAAATGGGTCTGAGCGCCTGCTCTCTCCAGATGCGCCTTTCGAGTCTCGGGCAATCGGGGTTCAGGTGCTACATAAGGGAGCTGTTTGGGGGCCGGGTTCATTTTATGAAAAAGGGTCTTGATATATGGAATTACCTCATCTTTATTTATATCCCCCACCACGGCCAGCACAAAGTGAGACGATGTGGCGAAAGTGCGGTGCCATTTGACAAGATCGGCTCGTGTAATGGATTGAATGGTTTTTTCAGTCCCTGTAAGGGGATGACCGTAAGGATGATGTTTAAAAAGCGTCTTGTAAAAGAGGTCAAAGACCTGTGGCAATGGATTATCCTTCTTCGCCCTTATAGCAGCCAGGATGTCTTCTCTTGCCTTGCCCAATTCAGATTGGGGGAAGATAGGGTTAAGCACAACATCAGCAAGGAGTGCTAGACCGGGATAAAGGTCTTTGGTCAAAAACTTGGCAGAAATGCCAAAACTATTTCTCCCGGAAAACCCATCGAGAGTTCCGGCCCAGGATTCGACTGTTGAGGCAATGTCGGCGGCGCTCCTCTCAGTTGTCCCTCTAGTTAGCATCTTGGCTACAAAACCCGAAATTCCCAAGTGTTCGGTGCTTTCAAGCCGGGTCCCCCCAATAAAGGCTCCTATAAGCGATACCACCGGGAGGCGGTGGTTTTCTTTTATTATTATCCTCATCCCATTGGAAAGAACTACCTTGGTCGTTGTTCCAGGCTCTTTGGAGGGCTTCTTTTCTTTACGGAGGGAACTATTGCGAGCCTGGGTAAAGAGA
>DATKYC010000124.1:0-2307 GCA_035528695.1 Acidobacteriota bacterium
AATTTGTCCTGTCTGTGGACGACATTTGACAGTCGGCGTGCTCCACCGGGTGGACGACCTTGCTGACCGTGACACTCCAACGCTCTCAAAGGATTTCTTTAGCCTCATACCTTTACCTGAGGTCCTGGCGGAACTCCTAAACTGCGGTCCCTCCACGAAAAAGGTCCTCTCATTCTACGAAATGCTTCTCTCCGCTCTTGGACCAGAGCTAAGGATTCTTACGGAAACTCCCTTAATTGATATCGAGGCCTCTGGAGGTCCAGTCCTTGCCGAGGCTGTAAAGAGGATGCGTCAGAATCAAGTGATTCGTGAAGGGGGGTATGATGGGCAGTTCGGCATAATCCGCTTATTTGAAGATTCGGAAAGGCAGGCTGTAGCCGGTCAAATGACCCTATTCAGTTGCCCACGGGAAGAAATCACGAAGCAGTCTGACCCTGATCTTCCCCTGATAAAGGTCCCGGAAAAAAGAAAAGCTGAAACGACGAAGGGATTTCTATTGCCCTTAGACCCAATACTCGGCCCTTTGAATCCAGAGCAAAGGTCTGCTGTCTTGTATGAAGGTGGACACCTCTTGGTGGTGGCCGGTCCCGGCACAGGAAAAACCATGACCCTGACCCATCGAATAGCACATCTAATCCATATAGGCCTAGCATCACCTGAAAGGATTCTTGCCCTCACATTTACCAGGAAAGCTGCCGGAGAAATGTCACAAAGGATCTCTACACTGCTTGAAGGGTTGGATTTGAACGAGGTGCGGGTCGCCACTTTTCATGGGTTCTGCCTTGAACTATTACGGCGCGAGTCAGACAAGACCGGTCTCCCACTTGACTTCACCCTCTGCTCGGAGCTGGATGCAGAAAAAATCACTAAAGATATCCTTGCCGGATCCAGGTTAGGCACACGGTTTACGAGGAAATTCCTAAAACTAGTCTTCAACATTAAAAGGGGGCTGGTGCCCATCGGCAAAGGCCCAACCTCCATGTTGCCTGAAGCTGAGGCGACACAAAATGGGGTTCTGGATGAGGGTCATTTAATGCCCTTTGTTGAGAAATACCAGCAAAGGCTGAGAGAGCTTGGCATGTTGGATCTTGATGACCTGGAGGTGGAGTCCTTGAGATTCCTTAGAGCTCATCCTGAGATCTCCAAGGTCTATGGAGAAAGGTTCCCCTGGATCTTTGTGGATGAGTATCAGGACACCAACTCTGTTCAGGCGGAACTCCTCAAGACACTCGTTCATGCTGCCTCGGGAAGGATCTGTGCAATCGGAGACCCAGATCAGGCCATTTATGGCTTCAGAGGGGCAGATATCGGAAATTTCTACCGCTTCCGCCAGGATTTCCCCGGTGCCAAAGAAATAGTTCTCACAAGGAATTATCGGTCTACAGAGGCTATACTCCGGGGCTCTGCAGCCCTCATTGGAAACCCCAAACCCCTTCAAGGTGAATCATGGGGAGGGGATCTCATCTCGTTTGCCCCCTGCAGGACCGAATCAGAAGAGGCGGAGATGGTAGTCGAACAGATCGAAAGACTCATGGGGGGCACTTCCTATTTCTCCCTTGACAGTGGCCGGGTGGCCTCCGATGAAGGTGAGCTGTCTTTGGGATTCGGCGATATAGGAGTGCTTTACCGTCTTAATGCCCAAGGCGATGCCCTGGAGGAGGCTATGGACAGGGCCGGGATTCCCCTTGTAAGGTCCGGTCACACTCCCCTTATTAGTATATATCCAGCAAATATTGTCTGGCGTTTTCTCCAGGCCCTTCAATACCCTGATAACTCCTATTACGTAAAGGAATATGAGACCCTCCTCTCTGAGTACCGGCTCAAAACAAAAGAGACAACCGAAGTATGCCTTACGGGCAATTCTTTCCCAGATCTCATGGATCATGCCCTTGCACTTCATGAGGTGCACCTCGGATCAGAGCAATCTGAGGAAGCTTTGCGAACCCTAAAGGAGATGGCCGAACATTACGAAGGGGATATGGCATCGTTTCTCGACGCCCTTTCTCTGGAAAGAGGAATCGATCATGGAGTTCTTGTGGGTGACCGCGTGGCCTTGATGTCCATTCATGCGGCAAAAGGCCTGGAGTGGCCAGTGGTATTTATCACTGGCTGTGAGGACCAGCTATTGCCTTGCTCCCTGTTCGGAAGCAGGGACGACGAGGAGGAAAAACGCCTGCTTTACGTGGGCATGACCCGGGCTCGCTCATACCTCATCTTGTCCTATGTGGAGCGGCGAGTCCTTAATCGTCGCGTGCTTCATATGAATCCGTCGCCGTTCCTTGATGCCATACCGAAAAACTTATATAG
>DATKYC010000125.1:0-2105 GCA_035528695.1 Acidobacteriota bacterium
CTGGGCCTGCCATTCGTCCTAAACCATCGGCTTGTCAGGGGGCTTGATTATTACAACAGGACTACCTTTGAAATCCAGACAGAGCGCCTCGGTGCCCAAAATGCAGTGGCGGGCGGCGGCCGATATGATGGCCTGGTAAAACTTCTAGGCGGGCCTGACCATCCTGCCATCGGTTTCGCCCTTGGCGTTGAGAGGGTTATTGCCTTGTTCGAAGACGAGATGACCTCAGAGAACAAGAGGCCTGATTTCTTTATTGCCGCCTTAGGAGAGGCCGCCCAAGATGCAACTTTCAGGTGGGCCGTGCTTCTAAGGAAAAACGGTTTTTGGGTAGAGATGGATTATGGGGCAAAAGGACTCAAGTCCCAGATGAAAAGGGCCGGTCACGTGGGGGCAAGAAAGGTACTTATCGTGGGAGACAATGAACTGGCCACTGGAAAAGGTATTCTAAGGGATATGGAGACAAAAGAGCAGGGAGAAGTGGATCTCCAAAATATCGCAAAAATCCTGAAGGAAGCGTTGTAGCTCAATGAAAGAAATCGAAAATATGGAGATTGACTCTCTGGGAGACTGGAAGCGAACCCATGACTGCGGGTCCCTCAGAGCAGAAGACGTGGGTCAAGAGGCCTTGTTAATGGGATGGGTGCATAGTAGACGTGACCTCGGCAATCTGATCTTTATCGACCTTAGGGACCGGGGGGGGATCACACAGATTGTCTTTGATCCCCAGGTGGAGGGTGAGAGCCACAAGAGGGCCCACGTCTTGAGAAATGAATGGGTAGTCGCGGTAAAGGGTGCCGTATCTCGTCGTCTTGAGGGACAGGAAAATCCCGGTTTGCCGACAGGTGATATCGAATTAAAGGTAACTCAACTGAAGATTCTAAATAAGGCTGAGACGCCTCCCTTTCAGGTGGATGGAGCGGTAGATGCCTCTGAAACCCTTAGATTGAAGTACCGCTATCTGGAATTGCGAAGGCCTCAGGTTTACAGCGCCTTCCGGAAACGCCACCTCATCGCCTCTTCTATTAGAGAATACCTGAACAGAAAGGGGTTCATTGAAGTTGAGACGCCGTTTCTCACAAAAAGCACGCCTGAAGGGGCACGGGATTACCTGGTGCCTAGCAGGGTTAATAAGGGACTTTTTTACGCCCTGCCCCAATCTCCCCAGCTTTTCAAACAGCTGCTCATGATCGCCGGATTTGATCGCTATTTTCAGATCGTGCGATGCTTTCGCGACGAGGACCTTCGCGCTGACCGTCAACCTGAATTCACTCAGGTGGATCTTGAGATGGCCTTTATAGATGAGAATGGGGTCATGGAAATCTTTGAAGGCATGATGGCGGAACTATTCCATGAGGTGCTGGGGTGCGACATAACTGTCCCTATTGAGCGCCTGGAATACCACGAGGCCATGGATCTGTTCGGTACAGATAGGCCTGATGTGCGATTTGGAATGGAGCTAAGGGACATAAGTGACTTTGCCGCGAGGTCAGACTTCTTAGTCTTCAAGCGAGTGATTGAAGACGGGGGGGTGGTGAAGGCTATCTCGGTAAAAGGAGGAGCCCCTTCTTTTTCAAGAAAAAACATTGACGAACTCTCCAAACTGGTGCTCGATTGTGGCGCCAAGGGTGTGTTTTGGGCTAAGGTTACAGAAAATGGTTGGCAGTCATCTCTGGACAAATTCTTTGATGAGAATAACAAGAAGGCCATTAATCGAAAACTCGGTGCCGAAACTGGAGATCTCGTCTTGATGGTGGCTGATAACCCTCCAGTAGTCAATGCGGCTCTTGGAATACTCAGGCAGGAGGTGGCGCGGCGGCTGGATCTCCTCCGGACGGGGAGTTACGCCTTTGTGTGGGTCACAAGGTTCCCGTTAGTCGAATACAATCAAATTGAGAAAAGGTTTGAAGCGGTCCATCATCCTTTCACGGCACCGGTAGAGGAAGACCTCTTTCTCTTGAATGATCACCCTGAGCGAGTGAGAGCCAGATCCTATGATCTGGTACTTAATGGGGTGGAAATAGGCGGGGGAAGTGTGAGAATCCATAACCTTGGCCTGCAGAAAAAAATATTTGACATCTTGGGCATCTCCCCACAAGAGGCCGATT
>DATKYC010000126.1:0-2397 GCA_035528695.1 Acidobacteriota bacterium
AAGGCTAAAGACATCCCCAGGGATCTTTGGCGATTTATCCGGGAAAATGTAGGAGGGAATCCTTTTTATCTGGAAGAGGTCATCAATGCCTTGATTGAATCCGGAGCCCTGACCCGTAACAATGGGGCATGGAGCCTTGATCGACCAATTAGCCAGATAGACATGCCTTCAACGATCCATGGTATTATCGCTGCCAGGCTCGATCATTTGGAGAGCGAGTCAAAACGGATTCTCCAAGAAGCCTCGGTCATCGGCCGGACATTCCTCTATGACATACTCCAGAATTGCACTAAGTTGAAAGAACAACTCGACAGGAGTCTGACCGGACTCGAGCGTCTTGATCTAATCCACGCCAGGTCCCTTCAACCGGATTTGGAGTATATGTTCAAGAGCGCTTTAACCCAGGAAGTGGTTTACAGCGGTCTTCTCAAGAAAGAGCGCCGGGCGATCCATGAACGAATCGCTCTGGTAATGGAGCAGTTATTTCGCGATCGAATCCCCGAATTCTATGAGACCTTAGCCTTCCATTTCAAACAAGGCCATTCCACCCTTAAGGCTGTCCATTATTTAATAAGATCAGGAGAGAAGGGCCTGGCAAGATATGCCGTGGAGGAGTCTCATCAGTACTTCAAGGAGGCATTTGACCTTTTGAGTAATAAACCGGGCAGGACAAGGGATGAGGACGGCCTTCTCATCGAACTCCTCATCAAATGGTCCTTAGTCTATTACTACCGGGGAGATTTTAGGGAGCAGGTCGATTTGTTGAGCGCACATAGAGATTTGGCCGAGTCACTGGATGACAAGGCCAGACTCGGGATGTTCTTTGCATGGTACGGTTTTTCCCTTCTTTTCAGAGAGAGGTTAAAGGATTCCCATGAATATCTTCTTAAGGCACTTGTGCTCGGTGAAGAGATCGAGGACCAACAGGTTATCGGCTACGCCTGCACATGGCTTTCGTGGACCTGTCCGGAATTAGGCTCCTTGGAGGAAGCCATTCTCTACGGTGAGAGGGCCCAGGAAATATCCAAACATATCCCGTCCGACCATTACCTGTTTTTTAAATCTTTAGGAGGAATTGGTTTCGCCTCTTTTTATAAGGGAGACAGGGAAAAAATCTTGGAGGCGGGAAAAGCTATTTTGAACTATGGCCAGAGACACTCAAATATAAGAAGTATGGTAATGGGTCATTACGTCATAGGGCTCAGCTTCTTTGTGGATGGCGATTTCCCCTCAGCCATTGAGGCTTTTAACAAAGGGATTCAAACCGCACAAGACCCATTTTATTCCCAATTTCCAAGGCTTATGCTCGGGATGAGCTATGCTCGAACCGGTCAGTTTCAGGAAGCTAAAGAGGCGCTCCAGGAAGTTGCTTCCTATAGCCGGGATTTTGGGTGTGAGGAAATTGGAACCATTGCACATACAGCGCTTGGGCTGGTTTCTATTGTGGAAGGCCAGATGGGACAAGGGTTAAAAATGATTGAAGAGACTCTACGCGCCTGCCATGAAAATCAGAGGAGAGTATTGTATGCTATGACAGAGCTTATCTTAGGCCAGGTATATCTGCAGATCGTGGATAAATCAGCCCCGGTCAGCCTGACCACCATGGCGAAAAATGTTGGCTTTATCTTGAAAAACGTCCCCTCTGCCCACAAAAAGGGGGAAGAGCACTTCAATAGAGCCATTGAAGTAGCAAAAGAGATAGGGGCGAAATTCGCTCTCGGGGAGTCCTACCTGGATCTTGGTCGTCTTTACAAGGCAAAAGGCAGATCCGCCCAGGCACGGGACTGTTTTATAGCGGCCATTGAGATCCTTGAGGAATGCCAATCGGAAGTGTTTCTGAAACAGGCAAAGGAGGCCCTGACCTCTTTAGGATAAGAAGAGCGCCTAGTAACAGAATTAAAGGAGGTGAAAGCAATGTGTGAAACCAGTCGATGCTGTATTTACCCTGATAAATTAACCCAGGAGCCAAAGGATTGTACTCCAGAGCAAATTGCAGAATGCCATCCTGAGACTGAAGGACACCCTTGTGAGGGGGAGAAGGGAAAGGAAGAATAGAAAGGAAAGACAAGCTTATCTAAGGTGCTCAAGCGTATGAATGCGAAGAGAGGGTTCGGTTTGCTTCCTGGAGGGCCAAGCTCAGGGAGCGGATCGTTGGGGAGAGGGCTCTGGAGGTGGGCGTAGGGACCGGAAAAAACTTCCCTTATTATCCTAAAGACGTGAAAATCAGCGCCGTCGATCTCAGCCCGCGCATGCTGGAGAAAGCTAAAAAAAGGGCATCGGCTCTAGGACTGGGGGTGGAGCTTCAAGAGATGGATGTCCAGCGCCTGGCTTTCCCTGAAAATGTCTTTGATACGGTTTTCGCCACATTCGTCTTCTGTTCTGTTCCTGATCCCGTGT
>DATKYC010000127.1:0-6206 GCA_035528695.1 Acidobacteriota bacterium
TAAACCACCAACTCAGGTAGTGGTACCATAATAAGGTTCAACCAGTTGAGTAAATACTTGGCCATAAGTGATCTAAAGTGACTAAAGTGAACTAAAGTGCCTAAAGTTCAAGGTAATATTTAACATTTTCAAATTGTGTAAAGTGCTCGATCAAGGTCTTGGCTGAGCCAACTGTTACTGTGCCTCCTGGCATGAAAGACGGTCGAATTCTTTGACTACATATTACCCGAGTCCTTTGGTCTGATTTGTCGCGCAGGCCTTGTGAAAGCCATCCATTATAAAGAGTCACGAAGTTCCTTAACTTTAGGCACTTAAATCAGCGTACCTTCCAGGACCAACAAAAACAAGTCATCTCCTCTGGGGGTGGTAAGGTGTAGACGGGTCTTCTTATTTACTTTCTTGCCAAACCAGAAAATGTGATTATACTGATAAGTAAAGTTATATCAACATTTTCGACTCCCTTTATCACAACGATCTCATAGACACATTCTCGGGATACGGTAATAGATAGAGGGTTTGCCCCATACATTATCAAAAAAGGAGGTATCCTATGTGGGAATATACAGACAAAGTGAAGGAACATTTTCTCAAACCCCGTAATGCCGGGGAAGTGGAAGACGCGAATGCCGTTGGTGAGGTGGGCTCCATGGCATGCGGCGATGCCCTCAAACTCAGCTTAAGAGTGGATGAAAACGGTAAGGTCGCGGACGCCAAATTCAAGACTTTTGGTTGTGCGAGCGCCATTGCTTCCGCATCTGCCCTCACGGAGATGCTCAAGGGAAAGACCGTGGAGGAGGCAGAGAAGATCACCAATCAGGATATCGCTGACTTTCTCGGGGGTCTTCCAAAGGAAAAGATGCACTGTTCCGTGCTTGGGCGCCAGGCCCTCGAACAGGCCCTTGCCCATTACAAGGGTGAACACGTAAAGGAAAAGGAAGGCGAGATCGTCTGTGAATGTTTCGGCGTGACCGACCTTGAAATCGAGAAGGCGATAAGGGAAAATGACCTCTCCACGGTTGAGGAAGTCACGAACTACACCAAGGCCGGGGGAGGCTGCGAGAACTGCCATGAAACCATACGGGAAATTATTGCCATGGTTAGAGCAGAAGAGAAGCCCGTGGCCAAACCCAAATTGACCAATATCCAGAAAATCAGGATGATCGAGGAGGTCATTGAAGGAGAAATCAGGCCGTCCTTGAAGCATGACGGCGGGGATGTCGAGCTCATCGATGTGATAGGGAACCGCGTTTTGGTCGCGAAACGGGGGACCTGTGCCGTCTGCCAGGCCTCCGAGCAGACTTTTAAAAACCTCGTGGAAACCAAGCTCCAGGAGCTGGTCTGGCCCGAGCTGGTCGTTGAGGAGGTGTCACAATGACAACCATCTATCTTGACAACAATGCCACAACCCAGGTGGCGCCGGAAGTGCTGGAAGCTATGCTGCCCTACTACCACGATCTTTACGGAAACCCCTCCAGTGCCTATAGCTTTGGCGGCCAGGTGGGCCGCAAGATTCAGAAGGCCCGTGAGCAGGTGGCAACCCTCCTTGGCGCTATGCCTGAAGAAATCATTTTCACGAGCTGCGGGTCGGAAAGCGACAACACGGCCATAAGGTCCGCTCTGTCCACCGAGACCGGGAAGGCCCATATTGTCACGAGCCGGGTTGAACATCCTGCCGTCAAGGTCCTCTGTACCCACCTGTCTAATAAGGGGTATCGGGTGACCGAAATCCCCGTCAACAGGGAAGGGCAACTCGACATGGACCGTTACGAAGAGAGCCTTACCCGTGATACAACCATTGTCAGTCTTATGTGGGCCAACAATGAGACAGGGGTTATCTTTCCGGTGGAAGAGGCCGCGCAGATGGCCCGGGACAGGGGCATTGTCTTTCATACGGATGGGGTCCAGGCAGTGGGGAAGATACCCATTGATATGAAGAACAGCACCATCGATATGCTCTCGTTGTCGGGCCACAAGCTCCATGCGCCCAAAGGGACAGGGGTCCTCTATGTGCGTAAGGGAACCAGGTTCTCTCCCTTCCTTATCGGAGGGCACCAGGAAAAGGGGCGAAGAGGAGGCACTGAAAACACAGCCAGCATTATTGGGCTTGGGAAGGCCTGTGACCTGGCGGCCCGGAATATGGAGGAAGAGAATACCAGAGTAAAGCAGTTACGCGATAAACTGGAAAAGGAAATCCTGGACCGTATTCCCAATAGCCGACTCAATGGGGAGCCTTTAAACCGCCTTCCCAATACCAGCAACATAAGCTTTGAATTTGTGGAAGGGGAAGCCATCCTCCTTTTGATGGACGAATTCGGCATCTGTGCCTCCTCCGGGTCAGCCTGCACATCCGGGTCCCTGCAGCCTTCCCACGTCCTCCGTGCCATGGGAGTGCCATTCACCATGGCTCACGGCTCCATAAGATTCAGCATGAGCATTTTCAACACCGAGGAAGAGATCGATTTTGTTATTGATAAGATTCCCTCCATCATTGAGAAATTGAGGAACCTGTCTCCCTACTGGAAACCGGATGAGCAGGTCTGTGCGACGGGCGCCTGAAGGATTCGCGCCAAAAGGGAATGGTATTTGCCATGGATGCCTCATACAAAGAGGATCAGTGTAAAATCGAGGTCACAACCACAGAGCGATTTCGCGAAGAGATTCCGGCCATTGTGGATAAACTTGTTCTTACCTGCGACCGTGAAGACTGTTTTGATCATGTGGGCCCGGAACCCATCTCCTCAAAAAATTCGATCATAGACCTAATTGAACAGGCAAGACGTATCCTTTATCCGGGTTACTTTATCCGATCAAGAGTGGATGAGGTGAATCTCAGCTATTATTTCGGCCAGGAAATGACCGCATTTTTTGAAGCCTTTTCCGAACAGATCACCCTCGCAATCAGACATGATTGTCTCCGTTATAATCAACCCTGTACCCATTGCGAAGAACGAGGCATGGAATCTGCAATCGATTTTATGCGTGAAATGCCTCTGTTGCGGACCATGCTCGCCAAAGATGTCCGGGCAACCTATGAAGGCGACCCGGCTGCTAAGAGCTATGACGAGATTATATTCAGCTATCCTGGCCTTTATGCCGTCACGGTCTACCGCATGGCCCACCAGCTTCATCATCAGGGCATCCCCTTGATCCCGCGTATTATGACGGAACATGCTCACAGCCTGACCGGGATCGACATCCATCCGGCAGCCCACATCGGAGAGAGTTTCTTTATCGATCATGGAACCGGCGTGGTGGTGGGTGAGACGACAGAGATTGGAAACCGCGTAAGACTCTATCAGGGGGTAACACTGGGTGCCTTGTCGCTGCCGAGAGGTTCGGCGGAAGCACTCAGGAGCAAAAAACGTCACCCCACCATAGAAGATGAAGTGATCATCTATGCCGGGACCACCATATTGGGAGGGGATACTGTGATAGGCGCCCGTTCAGTGATTGGCGGGAACGTCTGGATCACCGATTCGGTACCGCCTGACACCAAGGTCTTCCTGAAGAAGCCCGAATTGATCTTTAAGGGAAAATCCTCTTAAAGAACATGACGAAACCCTACAAAAGGAGGATGGCAGAAGATGGGTGAAATCTTTCCTGATATCACAAAAACAACAGGGTCCACACCCCTGGTGCGACTGAACTGGATTTCCAGGGGGCTCCATGCCGATATTCTGGCCAAACTGGAATTCAAGAACCCTCTGGGCAGCGTCAAAGACCGTATTGGCCTGGCCATGATCGAGGCGGCGGAACGACAGGGCCTCATTGGCAAAAATACCGTGATCATTGAACCCACCAGCGGGAATACGGGTATTGCTCTCGCCTTTGTCTGTGCAGTCAAGAAATATCGACTTATCCTGACCATGCCCGAAACCATGAGCGTGGAGAGAAGGAAGCTCCTCAAGCACCTGGGCGCGGAACTGGTCCTCACACCAGGAAAAGAAGGAATGAAAGGGGCCATCAAGAACGCTCAGAAAATACTCTCCGAGTCCACTGACGCCTATATGCCCAATCAATTCGCCAATCCGGCTAATCCTGAGATCCACCGCAAGACCACGGCTGAGGAGATATGGCGGGACACCAGTGGGGGCGTGGATATCCTGGTTGCCGGGGTGGGAACCGGCGGAACCATCACAGGGATATCTGAGGTGATCAAAGGGCGAAAGCCCTCCTTCAAGGCCGTGGCGGTTGAGCCCAGCGATTCACCTGTCCTCTCCGGAGGTGATCCTGGCCCCCACAAGATCCAGGGAATCGGAGCTGGTTTTATCCCGGAGGTGCTAAATACAAGGATCATTGACGAGATCGTCACTGTAACTAATGACCAGGCCTTTGAAGTTGCCAGAGATCTGGCCAGACATGAAGGGATTTTGTGCGGCATTTCCTCCGGGGCCGCGGTCTCGGCAGCCCTTGAAATAGCCAAAAGACCTGAAAACTCAGGAAAACAGATTGTGGCCATCCTGCCCAGTACGGGCGAGCGATACCTGAGTACCGAGCTCTTTCGGGACGAGTAAAACCACATCCTTCAGCAGGCATTTATTGCGTCGATAAGATCTCGCAGGCGGCCGAGATCTTTTCGGTCAAAATCAACAACGAGCCTTGGGAGATGGGCGACCTCAGGCTCATCAGCTTCTACCGGCAGGGGACCGGAGAGGAAAAGGTCACCACCGGGTATCAGGATGTCGGAAAAACGGGATTTGAGTTCATTAACCGTCAACGGATCAATACCGGAGGTAAGACGAAGCACCAGTTGTTCTCTAACGTATCGCAGGCTGTGGTACCGATGGTAGAAGCGATCAATCCTCATCACTGCATCATCCACTGATTCAACGCGTTCGAACAGGCTGAAATCCGTTGCGTTGATGTACCCCTGGGCTAAGAGTTCTTTTTCAAAAAATTTGAGCCACCGTAACCAATAGGTGCCCTCAGGCTCATCGACAAGGATAAGAGGCAAGGGATTGCGCTTACCTGTTTGAACAAGGGTAAGAGTTTCCATGCCCTCATCGAGCGTACCAAACCCCCCGGGAAAAAGCACAATAGCATCTGACTGCTTCAGAAAGGCTACTTTTCTGGTAAAGAAGTATTTATACATGATGTTTCGGGGGTGCCCTTCGAGGACAGGGTTAGACTTTTGTTCAAAAGGAAGCCGTATACTAACGCCGAAAGAGTGCTCAGTGCCAGCCCCTTCATTCACCGCCTGCATGATGCCAGGCCCCCCTCCCGTAATGACCATGTAGCCTGCCTCGGCTAACTTTTGCCCTAAATCACATGCCATCTTGTAAATGGATTCATCTGATTGGGTCCTGGCAGAACCAAAAACAGAAACCTTTCTCACCTTGTGGTAGGGGCCGAACACTTTGGCAGTGAACCGCATCTCCTTCAAGGTGGAATTCATAAGCTTCAGGTCGGCCCTTTCATTATTCTCCTGGCCTGACTTTAGCGAAGCCAGGATCATCTCTCGCACAATTTCCGGGTGATGGATATCCCCCACGAGTTCAATTAGCCGGTCGATAGCCTCATCGGCTGGGCCGTTGGTTTTGGTGAAATGAAGTTCCATGGGTAAGTATGCCTCTGAAAATGAGTTTTTTAGTACCTTAGCGATAAAATTCTGCTCAAAATGTGCAGAAAATTGCAAAATTGAAAAAGTGTGAAGTGTCTAAAGTGATCTAAAGTGCCTAAAGTTGTGGAATTCTATTTTTTATAAAAACAGATGGAGCGAAGCGACTCATTAACTTTAGTTCACTTCAAATTTTAGCTCACTTGTAACTTTTCCGGTTTATCCGGCGTAGTTTTTTTGAATTTTTTATCTTACTTCAACGGGCAACTGACAAAGATCAACTGACATTGCTTATAAAATGAACCAGGTTTTGTTTATTACGATTATTCATTATATAATAATACCAAAACAGTGTCATTCAAATAAATATATTTGAGATATTGCCCTTTATGCCTTATGATATGTGTAAAATCCGGGCCCAAAGGCCACGGTTTTCCATGTTGATGGAGTGAAAGGGAACTGAGGAGACAAGTTTTTATGGGTGATAGATCAGTTTACAGAAGTGTCGGGCAAAAGGAAGATACGGATGGTATAGCCAGGCGCGTTGCCCAAATTTCAGTTTCAGCGATCAAACAGATGCCCGTGCTCGCAAGCAAGGTGGAAGGATGCATTTCCCTGGGGCAGGGGATTCCATCATTTGAAACGCCCT
>DATKYC010000128.1:0-4187 GCA_035528695.1 Acidobacteriota bacterium
AGCACTAAAGGAAGCACGAATGACGTGGGCATTGGCCTCTCGGTCTGTTATGGGTTCATAAAAGAGCATGGAGGGGACATTAATGTAAAAAGCGAGCATGGTTCTGGCACGACATTTACCATCATCCTCCCCAAATACAAGGGGGGTTCTAAGGAACCATTAGGCTAAAGAACCTTTTACCCGCCTTCACGATCTGGCCTACAAGATACCCTCCTATTGCAGGTGCGCTACCGGCAGTTGTCAATTCCAAAAAGACTTATCACCTACCATATTAAACAAAGACTTCCTTATTGGTCTTGCATACCGAGAAGACTACCTGCGAAATACCCCAAGTTTTTTGGTGAGAAGGTGAAAAGAAGGTAAATATTAAAGGTGCAGCGGTAACAGGTAAAGTATAGATTTTATAGTATTTATGCTTATTATCGTAAAAAAAGCTGCTTTTTCCTGGATTTTTTTGTTGACAACCTATAAAAAGCATAATAAGTATAACACCAACAAAAACAATAAAACAGGAGGAACCAGTATTATGGAAGATATAATGACGGTTTTTAAGGCCAGTAAATACTGCAATGTTTCTCCAAAAACCATCATAAACTGGATAGAATCCGGGCATATCAAGGCGTACAAGACGGTAGGGGGGCATCGGCGGATAAAAATATCAGATCTTGAGGCTTTTATGAAGAATCAGGGTATTCCTATTCCGGAAGGAGAGCACGTGGAAGAGCGTAAGAGGATTCTTGTGGTGGATGATGATCCCATCATCGTGGAGACTATTGTGCAAGCGCTGGAAGAGGATGAATACGACTATGAGGTCATTTCCGCATCCGACGGTTTCGAGGCCGGGCTGCAGGTCAACCATTTTAGACCTCATCTCCTAATACTAGATATTATGATGCCGGATATTAAGGGCTACGATGTCTGCAAGAAGATTAAGAGTAGTGAAGAGACCAAGGATACAAAGATTATCGTGTTGTCGGCATATCTGGACGACGAAAAATTCAAGAAGATGAAAGAGTATGGGGCAGACCTTTGCTTTTCTAAGCCACTGCCACTGCCCCAGCTGAAGCAGGAAGTAGCCCGGTTGTTGGGAGTGCCCACCCATTAAGCCGATCGGTCGTTTGGGATGGCCTGACAAGATTAGCACTGTGAGGAAGAGCCGCGGGAAGATTTCCGCGGAGAAGGATCCACCCCAAAATAGATGAGGAGGTACAGATGAAACTAAGAGAAGCCCTAGAAAAAGGGAGGTTTGTCGTTACCTCTGAGGTCCAGATGCCGATTGATGAAGACCCTGAAGGGCTCATTAAGCGGCTTGAGCTGGTACGAGGCCGCGTCGATGGGGTGACAGTGCCTGAGCTGGATATTGAGGGGGTTGTGGGGGATAGCATCAAGGCCTGCGATCTCTTACAGAAGAACCGTTTTGAGGCGATATACCAGACTACCACGCGTGATAAGAACCGACCACAACTGCAGAAAGATCTCATGCTAGCTCATGAAACAGGCGTTGAGAATCTCCTTGTTTTCACTGAAGATTATAGGATTACTGGAGACAGCCTCCAGGAAATGATGTTCTTTCACGTAGATGCAGGGAAACTTTCATCTGTCCTGGAACACATGCGAGAAGGTCGCACGGTGGACGGCAGGGAGCTCCCTACGAACCCGGAGTTCTTGCTAGGGTCCGGAGTTGAGTCAGGATGGGGGAAGAACGTACCGGAATTGGAAATGAAAGAGATGGAGGAGATGACGAAAATTGGCACCGGGTATTTTCTCACAACACCGGTATTTGATGTGGACCTGTTTGAGAGATTCTTAAAGCAGGCCCGGACCTTTGGTGTCCCTGTGGTTGCAGAGGTTCTGATCTTAAGGACCGCGGGTATGGCGCAGTTCCTGAACCGCCATTTCAAATCCGGATTGGTCCCTGACTGGATGATTAAAAAATTGGCTAGTGCGCCAGACAAGAAAAAGGCGAGCATAGAGCTTTTTGCAGACATTGTTAAAGGTCTCAAACACCTTTGCCAAGGGATCCATATTATCACCGTTGGAGGTGAAGAGAAACTGAGGCATTATCTTGATGCAGCTAAGCTAAAGTGATGAGGAGAGATTCGTTTGGAAGATATGACTCTGACCATCAATGGAAGAAGAGTCAGTTGCCGGCCAGGAACTACTATACTGGAGGCTGCTGAGGAGCAGGGTATAAAGATACCTACGCTCTGTTACCATCATGATCTCAAACCGTTTGGTGCTTGTCGTCTGTGTCTGGTGGAGGATGAAAAAACTGGGCGTCTTATGGCCTCATGTGTCACACCTGTAGCCTCTAACATGGACATAAGAACTGACTCGCCCCGTGTGAAGAAGCACAGGACAAATATTGTCCGCCTCATGATGGCAGAACATCCTGAGTCCTGCTTGGTATGTAACAAGGGAAATCGGTGCCAGTTACGCCAGATTGCGGCCGATTTGGGTGTGGGACAGATAGACCTCTACCCTATGCCCAATTATAAATCCCTTGAGCAGGCGAACCCTTTTATTGTGAGGGACCTCAGTAAGTGCATCCTTTGCGGGAAGTGTATCCGGGCAGACCACGAGCTGGTTGTCGTGGGAGCGATAGATTACAACCTAAGAGGTTTCAAATCCCGCCCTGCAACGGTTTATGACCTCGGGTTAGAACAGTCCAGCTGCACCTTCTGCGGTACCTGCGTGTCCATTTGCCCTACTGGCGCCCTAGCCGCAAAGAATACAAGGTACATAGGGACTCCCCAGAAAGAGTCCCTTTCGACATGTGGGTTCTGTGGCGTAGGCTGTTCTTTGTCAATCGGCACAGCGGATGGCAGACTCGTAGAGGTCAACCCCTCACACCTGAAGGATTCAGTTAATGGTGCAACCCTCTGTATTCGAGGCCATTTTGCCCACGATTTTCTGAACGCGAAGGAACGCTTGACGCAGCCAATGATTCGCAAGAATGGGGAGTTGGAATCAGTGTCGTGGGATGAGGCATTGAGAGTGGTTGCGGACCGGCTTATTGACATCAAGAAGAAGTATGGGCCGCAAAGCGTAGGTGTGCTCGGGTCCTCAAAGTGTACAAATGAGGAAAACTACCTTATCCAAAAGATAGGGCGAGTCCTTTTGGGAACAAATAATGTGGACAATGGCGGATTTCTTGCCGGGAGATCTGCTCTCAGCGTGATCGACCAAAGAACTGGTGGCGGCTGTCGCGTTAATCAGCTTGCCTCTCTTGAGAAGGCAGAATGCATTCTTGTGGTGGGTGCCAACCCAACCCATTCGGCTCCGGTGGCGAGCTACTATCTCAAGAGGGCCGCAAGAAATGGGACCCCTTTGATAGTTGCAGACCCACGGAGAATAGACCTCGTGGGTTCATCATCCCTGTGGCTTCCCCTCCTGCCGCAGACCGACCTTGAATTGATCAACGGGATTGCCGCCGCTCTTTACAAGAGAAAGGGACATGATGCCAGCTTTATAGAGCGGTTCACAGAGGACTTTGCCGTTTACAGTGAGGGTCTTTCTGCTCTCGATCTTGAGAGGGTATGCCGTGTCACAGGGGTAGAGATGGCAGCCATAGAGAAGGCCACGGATATCTTGAAGGGGAAGAAGATTGCCTTTCTGGTTGGGCATGGAATCATGCAACAAAGATACGGCTACCAGTCAATGGAGGCCCTCCTCAACCTGTCACTGATGACCGGGAGTTTGGGTTCCGAAGCTGGGGGGTTTTATTTCCTGTCAAGAGAGAACAATCAGTTGGGGGCATGGGATATGGGGGCTGTGCCGGAATCACTTCCAGGCCGGCAGTCCTTGAGCAATGATCCGGCTCGGAGCTTGTGGGAGCAGGTCTGGGGAGTAAAAATATCTCCCGATCAGGGGATGAATGTCTTTCGCATGGTGGAGGAAGCTGAAAAAGGCAATCTGAGAGGTCTTTACATTATGGGAGAAAACCTCCTTCGTAGCCTGCCTCAAAGTGAACGGGTTCGCAAGGCATTGGACAAGTTAGACTTTCTGGGGGTCCAGGATATACTTGAGAATGAGACCACCCAGATCGCCGATGCAGTGCTGCCCGGGGCTGCATTCAGCGAAAAGGCCGGTTCTTTCACAAACATGGAAGGAAGGATACAGTTCTTTGCTCCTGTAGTATCCCCCCCGGGAAATGCCAAGGCTGACTGGGAAATCCTCGACGCATT
>DATKYC010000129.1:0-2353 GCA_035528695.1 Acidobacteriota bacterium
CCTTCTGCCGCAAGTTGGTTTATCACCGCAGGCCCGTAATAACCTCGGTAGTGGGTATCGTAACCCAGGACCCTCAGCCATTTGGCCAGCCTGCCCAACATTGAATCAGCAGCAAACTTCATCTCGCCAAGATACCTTTACAACTCCCTTGATCTCATATTGACCGTTTAAACTATTTTTTATTATAAAAGAAGCAACCAATCTCGAGCATTTGCGGTAAGCAAGACTACAAGTAGTTCGGTGGATCTTGTACCGATGATACCTGGAGTTCATTCTGCACGAGTTGCAGCTTTTGTACAAGACTGAACTCACAACGCCAGCTATTTGGCATTTTCAATTATCCTATCTCGGGTCTTGACGTATGGACAAAATAGTAATCCAGGGTGGAAAATCCTTGAGGGGAACGGTAAAGGTCAGCGGAGCAAAAAACGCTGCACTTCCCGTTATTACAGCATGCCTCTTGGCCGACGGCAGGCATCAACTTTACAATGTGCCGCATCTGAAAGATGTTGAGACTATAAAGAGTATCATGTCAACACTAGGGGTCAGCTTTTGGGAGGAAGGAGAAACCCTGGAGGTAAAGTGTGATGCGCTGAGAGACTATGAAGCACCTTATGACTTGGTAAAGACCATGAGGGCATCGATACTTCTCCTTGGCCCTCTCTTGGCCCGTTGTGGAAAAGCAAAGATTTCCTTGCCCGGTGGGTGCGCTATAGGTGCACGGCCGGTTAATCTTCATCTTAAGGCCCTTACAGCCATGGGTGTAAAGATGAAATTAGATCAAGGCTATGTCATCGCCCAGACCAGGCGACTGAGAGGAGCGAATATATTCTTCGATATCCCGACTGTAACAGGTACTGAAAACATTATCATGGCTGCGGTGAAGGCCAGAGGGCAAACTGTCTTGAGAAATGCGGCAAAGGAACCAGAGATCCAGGATCTTGTTCACATGCTACGTAGTATGGGAGCAGACATCGAAGGGGAAGGGACAGATACCATAGTGATTAACGGGGTCGAGGATCTGAAGCCAGCCCGGCATACGATCATACCTGACAGGATTGAGGCAGGGACCTTAATGATCGCCGCGGCTATAACAAGAGGTGAAGTAAAAATCGAGGGATGTCGTCCCGAGCATTTGGAAGCATTTATCCAGAAGGTGAAGTCTACCGGGGCGATGGTAAAGATAATTGATGACGGCCTTTTTGTTAAGGGACCGGAAATCATTGAAAGCGTAGACATACAAACCATGCCTTTTCCTGGCTTTCCTACGGATCTGCAAGCCCAGTTTATGGCCCTCATGTGTATCGCAGAGGGCTCTAGCATGATCAAGGAAACTATATTCGAAAACAGGTTCATCCACGTAGGTGAGCTGAGGAGGATGGGCGCAGATATCGAAATCGACGGGGGCCAGGCTTTAGTGAGAGGTAAAGACCATCTTCTCTCAGCACCGGTTATGGCCACAGACCTCCGCGCAAGTGCCTCGTTGGTTCTAGCGGGTCTGGTGGCACAAGGTGACAGAACCGAAGTGCACCGAATCTATCACCTGGACAGGGGGTACGAGGCCTTGGAAAAGAAGCTCCAGCACCTAGGAGCCTCCATATGGCGGGAAAAAGTATAAGATGTATCGTCGCCCCCTCATACCAATACTTATGGCTTTCGCAGGGGGAATATTTATCGGCCACACTACCTTACCTTTCCATGGGGGGCTCAAACTTTCTCTGTCCTTGACTATCGTCATTTCTCTGTTAGCCACTCTCTTCTTATCACACCGACTTAGGATCTTTAGCCTGCTTTTCACCTTCCTTATTACCGGTATCTTGCTCGACCTGGAAAAGCACCGGTCATTTCTGCTCACAACTCTTGCGGCAAAGCAGAAAGATGTCACGATCGAAGGAACAGTTCTTGAGCCAATCAAGAGTATAGATAAAACGGCGAGGGTCAAGATCAGGGCGCATTGGCTGTTTACTGAGGGAAAAAGTATCCCCGTGAAGGAAAATCTCCTCGCGACCGTCTATGATCAAGCTACAGATCTTCGGCCAGGAGACAAAATCCGATTTCCAGCCCGGTTGAGGCCGTTTAAGAATTTCAACAATCCTGGCCGCTACGATTACGAATCTGCCATGAAATTGCAGGAGCTCTCCTGCGCCGCCTCAATATCTGACGGCAGGCGCATCGTGCCTATGGGACCCGGCCACCTCCCATTTCCCCGTCTCCTTTTGGAAAAGATCCAAAGATATGTGAGGGATTTCTTTGCCCTGAAACTTGATCCTAAAGATCTTGCCCTTTTCCGCGCTCTAATTCTAGGGGAACGTCAAGATATCAGCTATGATCTGAGAGAGCTATTTACCCAGAC
>DATKYC010000130.1:0-2288 GCA_035528695.1 Acidobacteriota bacterium
AGGATCCCACTTATGTCCAATTCATTCTTATTTATGCCAAGTGCCTCCGGATCTATTCCCAGACTAAGCCCGAGGAGCTGGGTGTAAAGAATTGAGGGGAGACGGCCGTTCACATTCCGCCTGGCAATAAGCATCTTCTGGACCCTATCGAACTGAAGTTGACAGAATGGGCAGGCAACGCACAGATAATCAGCTCCGGATTCCCTCGCATCGGCTATCTTCTTTTGGGTGAGGTCCATGGAGAGATCATCGTTTATCCCCCACATAGGGGAGCCACAGCATTCGAGCTGGGTCTCCCAGGGTATGCTTTCAGCGCCTGTCATTTCAATGAGCTGGTCAAATATTGTAGGGGTCCCAGGATCGTCGAATTGAACAATTTGTCTTGGGCGCAGGATGTGGCACCCGTATTGAGTAGCAATTTTGAGGCCTTCAAAGCTCTTTATGACCTTCTCCTTTATCCTTTCGATGCCAACATCTTTATAAAGGATCTCGAGGAAATGCTTTACCTCAACACCGCCATTGTATTTCAGGCCCTCTTTCTCAAGTGTAGAGTTGATTTCCTCTCTAATGGAACCGTCCGTTCTCATAATATGATTTACATCCCTTGTGGTCCCGTAACAACAGTTACAGACGGTTGTGATGTTGAGATTCCTCTTTTCAGCCAAAGAGAGGTTCCTCGCCGAAGCTAGCACATGAGCCTTAAAATTGTAATTCTTCAGGGGATATCCACAGCAATTAAATTCTTTTATCTCCACCAATCCCAGGCCAAGCTTGTTCGAAACCGCATCAGTCGATGATTCATATTGCTTTAGAAAAAGATTGGTAGAGCAACAACGCAATAGTGCAAATTCCATAGCCTTTTCCTATCTACGACCTTGCTGCTTTCTCTTTTACGCGCTTGATCGCCAAGTTTTTCAATTCATAAAGGATATCTGGAACATTGACGCCTTGAGGGCAATGTTCCTGGCACTGGTAACAACCAAGACAGCTCCATAGCATATTCGAGGTAAAGATCAGGTCGCTCAGTCCCACGCTGGCGGCATGCATAATCTGATGGGGCACCAGTCCCAGGGCCTCTGGGGGGTTATCAAAATTACGAACCACCGGGCACGCTGCTGTGCAGGTTGAGCAGGTAAAACAAAAAGAAAACGTATTGCCTTGCCCTGAACGGGCCAAATCCGTTTTGAACCCTTTGTCCATGTGTTTAATGCTGACGGTCCTGTCTTCCATTTTGGCTAATGCGCACTCATCGGCGATAGCCTTTCTAGCCAGCTCCACAGGCTTTTCATATTGATCTCGCCTCAGGCCCTCACTCATCAGGCCCCTGGAGTAGGAGAGAGAAGACAAAACGAGTAACTCCGGATAGCCTTTTTGGAGCAACACCTCCCTTACTTTAAACCACAGCTCCTGCAGATTTATACCCACCGGACAAACCTCAGTGCACCGGTAACAATTGGTACACAGATAAAGCCCCTCTTGAATGCTCATGATTTCTCGCCGGGTGAGGGCCTTGCCCGTGGCCAGCGACTTCAATGCCGCCATCTTTTCGGACGGAAGTATGTTGAAATTAGATATTTCCTCAACGGATACGCCAACTGAGCAGCGCAGGCTGCACGTGCCGCAGTGGGTACAGGCGTCAAGCTCCATCACCTGCCTGGTGGCGATGTTGGCCGGGTCTGAGGTTTCCTTGTCCATGACCGCATTGACGAGAAGGCTAATTACGCTCGCAAAGATATGAAACATCTTACTGAAAGGGAGATAAGCGAGCCCTACAAAGCACGCCAAGAAATGGATGTACCAGAGAATTGCCGGCAGGTGTGCCCTATCCAGCCCCAGGCCTATCGGCTTTATTATTTTTGCCACCCCATAACTTGTAAATGCCCACTGAGGCCGGGAATGACATCCGGCACAATTCTCCTCATGCACATCCCTGCCCTGGGCCAGAATATCTTCATCAAACGGTGCTCTTACGTTTGGCGAAACAACGCCAAAATTCTTTACCCAATAAGCCTCCAAGACCTTCACCGCATCTTTGTCGTCCGGATTCCCATACTCCTCAATCATGCCCTGGAAGCTGGTATGAGATACTAATTTCGTCCCTTCCAACAAAACGCCAGAGATCATTATAACGGCAAGGATGATAATGGAATATTTGTCCATGGCATTAGTGAGAAGGTGGGGCAGTTTCATAACAAAACGTCTGTAAAGTGCTATGGCCAATCCCACGATCACCATGACGAAGAAAAGGTTTCTCAAAAAGAAAAACGGGTTCAGTGTGGCAGCATATT
>DATKYC010000131.1:0-3592 GCA_035528695.1 Acidobacteriota bacterium
TCCTCCATTACCAGGCGATTTCCAAAGGCCACAATAACCCTCTTTAGCTCGGGCAAGGCAGCAGCCTCTAATTTGTCAAGTTCCGGTGAACCCGCAGCCCCCGTCATTTTTGGTCTTCCAAAACCTCTTGGTTGAGATGGCTGGGCTGGAGCTGATTCACCCCTGTCTTGTGCTGCCCTTAAATAGATCGGCTCGACATAGATAAATAATTCACCCAAAGGGATAGCGAGAAGGTTACCTCTGATTACCCGTGAGCCCTTCTGCCCCCACAGGCTCAATTCCCTTGAAATCTCGGTTTGCTGGTCCACCCTGGCTTCCACCTGCATTGGTCCAAAGACCAGCTTTTCCTTGGGCAGTTTGTAAATCAATAGATCTCCATAGTTGGGAAGGTCGCTCCTGGCTGCAAGCCAACCTATCATATTATCTTTCTTGGAAGGCGTGAAGGGCAGCATCAGAAGAAACTCCTCCTTCTTTTCTTCGGGAAGCTTCATGATAATGTAGTAAGGTTCCATTGCCTGCCGGTTATTCCCGTACAGCTCATCAGGGATTTGCCAGAGGTCTTCCTGGTTATAGAAGACCTGGACATCTTCCATGTGATAGGTCCGGTATGTACCCACCTGGATATTAAATAGGTCTTTTGGGTAACGGATGTGCCTTCTCAAATCGGGGGGCATCTCCTTGAAAGGCTTAAATAGGTCTGGAAATATTTTGGAATAGGTCTTGGCAATAGGATCTTGTTCATCAATAAGATAAAAGGAGACCTCTCCAGTGTAGGCATCGATGGTTACCTTAACTGAATTCCGGATATAGTTGATCCCCATCTTATAAAGAGAGCGAGGTGATGGGGTAGAATAGGGATACATATCAGAGGTAGTGTATGCATCCTGAATCCAATAAAGCTTGCCTTTGGAGACGACCAGGTAGGGATCGTCGTCATAATCAAGAAATGGGGCAAGCACACGCACCCGTGTCTGAATCCGGCGGTTATACATTATTCTACTCTGTGGAGAGAGGTAAGTGGTAAAGAGTATCTGGGGGTCAAAGAATTCAATGGCGAATAGAAGCCTTCTCGCAAAGGAGTTGATATGGACTCCTCCCTTTCCTGTATAGGTGGCATAGACATTCTTGTCACCCTTGGGGTAGTCAAACTCTTCTGCCTTGGTCTTGACCAGAACATACTCCTCGGTCTTTTCCCCAAAGTAGATCTCCGGGCGTACCACCTCTAGACCAGGAACAAAGGAAGGGGGGAGGTCCTTAATAAAAAGGCGTGGAAGTCCTTCGCTGGTCACCTCATTGACGGGGCTTGAGGCTAGGCCGTACCCGTGGGTATATATAAGGTGCCTGTTGACCCAGGTATTTGCCTGGGGAGGGAGCTGGTTTACGACCAACTCCCGCGCAGCCAGCATCACCTGACGATATTGGTTGTTGATGATATAGCGATCCACGTCCATATTCTCAAAATTGTAATACAGCCTTATAGCCTGGATCTGTTTGTAGGTTTGAAGTAGGGGGCGTTCGTCCCAGATCCTGATATTCTGGATGGTGACGTCATTGTTTATGATGTCTTCCCTGGTCAGAGTGCCACCGACCGGAAAGTCGAGTTCTTTTATCTTATTCAGATTATAGGCCCGGCGAGTGTAATCGATGTTGTATGCAATGTAAGGTGACTCTTTGGCCAGTTCATTGGGCTTAACCACAAGTTTTTGTACCAGCAAAGGGGCAATGGTGGCGAATACTATGATTGAGGCCAGCCAGACTCCACCGCTTGCCCAGACCAATTTGGCCCTGTAGTTAGCTACGCTGGAAAAGAGTACCACGGCGAAGCCAATGGATACCAGGATCAAGGCCCTGTATGCCCAGATCTTGACATGGACATCAGTATAACTTGCACCGAAGGCAGGCCCCTGAGTGGAATATATAAGCCCATAGATTTTTAGATAGTAACCCCAGGCCAGAAGCAGGACAATAATCCCCCCCAGGAACACAAGGTGTTTCTTGGCCTTTGGTGAAATGACGATTTTAGGTATTGAGACGGGCTTGTCTTCCGCCCGGGCAAGCTCCTCGATGATCTGGACCGCACCATCTTTCAGGTACCACACGATGGTGATTAGGCCGGCGATAACGAAGAAAAGTAATAATCCTTTCCGAACCATGATATAAAGAGGCAAAGAAAACAGGAAAAAACCGATGTCCTTATTAAAGATAGGATCAGTGCTCTCAAAGGGTTGCTGGTACAAGTAGCGAAGGACCACATCCCACTGACCGGAACCCCTTGAGGCTATAATGAGACTGAGGATCAGCACAAGAGCGGCCATGAGAAGGTTTAAGGCCCTGCCTGAGAGGCCAAGCTGCGAAAAATAACCACCCTCATCTCCGAAGGTCACAGTGTCCGTTTTTCCGGAGTTTATGCGCCTCGCTGCGTAAAGATTGACGAATATGACAATGATCAACAGCAACCACACTAACAGGCCGAACCCGAATTTACTCACAAGCATGGTCCAGAAAACAGGGGAAAAACTCAGGTTTTCGAACCAGAGCCAGTCAGGATAGATAGAGACGATTGACCAAAGGATAAGAAGGGCCAGGAGCCCGAAGCCAATAAGGAGTTTTTTACTCATACTTGAATCTCCGGAGGAAAAAAGGTTTATGTATATGTAATAGCGGCGATCATACGGGGTTAGACCGCTGAGGGCAAGCATTTTCTTGCGAATGGGGATGGCCCCTCGAGAGCGGCTTGGATAATCTTGGAAGTTGCAGTTGGCTGGGAGATAATGCCTTGAGGAAAGAGAAGAAGGCCCTCTGGGGGTGGGCGCTGTATGACTGGGCAAATTCTGCATTTGCTACGACCGTCATGGCTGGATTTTTCCCGATTTTCTTCAAAAAGTACTGGAGCTATGGCACTGACATCAACGTGAGCACTGCACAGCTCGGATTCGGCAACTCGATCGCGAGCCTGCTGGTGGCGCTTATGGCACCTGTTCTTGGTGCCATTGCCGACAGGGGGTCGGCGAGAAAGAAATTTCTGATATTTTTCACCTACCTGGGTGTGCTCATGACATCTTCCCTCTTTTTGGTTGAAAAGGGTGAGTGGGCCTGGGCGATTTTCATATACGCGATGGGGATCGTCGGATTTTCTGGCGCAAATGTATTTTATGATTCACTCTTACCGGGTGTTGCCGGGGAAGATAAAATCGATTATGCCTCCGGGTTAGGTTTTGCCATGGGATATCTTGGCGGTGGTCTGCTCTTTCTTATCAACGTGTTGATGACACTAATGCCTGAGAGATTCGGGTTGCCTGATTCCGCTTCAGCGGTAAGGTACTCTTTTGTTTCCGTTTCCCTGTGGTGGGGTCTATTCGCTGTGTTTACCATAAGGTGGGTGCCGGAACAGAAAGAGAACTCCAGATCGCACCAAACTGGGAGTTTGATCGGTGATGGTTTGCGGCAGTTGATAGGCACATTTAGGAAGGCTCGCCATTTGAAAACGGTCTTTCTTTTTTTGCTCGCATATTGGTTCTACATTGACGGCGTGGATACTATCATCCGCATGGCGGTTGATTATGGCATGTCGCTGGGGTTTGACTCGAATGAC
>DATKYC010000132.1:0-3316 GCA_035528695.1 Acidobacteriota bacterium
AATGAAAGGTGTAACCTATGAAACTTAAAGACAAAATTGCTTTAGTGACCGGCAGCAGCCGCGGTGTAGGAAGGGCCGTTGCCCTCGGTTTTGCAAAACAAGGGGCTAACGTGGTTGTTAACTACACCTCAAACGAAAATGCAGCCAACGAGGTTGTAGAGATCATCCAGTCAATGGGAGGCAAGGCCATTGCCGTAAAAGCCGATGTAGCACAAAAAGCAGAGGCAGAGAATCTGGTCAATTCAGCCATTGACACATTTGGCCGTCTGGACATCCTGGTCAACAATGCTGGATTTACCCGTCCTTCCATGATGATCACAATGACAGAGGATCAATGGGATCAAGTGGTGGATATCCATTTAAAAGGTGCTTTTCTGTGCGCTCAGGCTGCGGGCCTCCATATGAAGGAGCAGAAAAGCGGTAAAATCATAAATGTGACATCCGTGGCCGGGATTGTAGGAACGGTTGGACAAATAAATTACAGCGCAGCAAAAGGGGGCATCATCAGCATGACAAAAAGCATTGCCCGAGAGCTTGCGCGCTACAATGTGTGTGCCAATGTAATATCCCTGGGTATTGTGGCCACGGACATGACGGAGACGATCCGGAGTGATGAAAAGCTCAAAGAGATCTATATGAACCGAATTCTTTTAAAACGCTTTGCAGAAGCAGACGATATCGCTCCTGCCTTCGTGTTCCTGGCTTCGGACGAAAGTAACTACATTACCGGCCAACTCCTTTGTGTGGACGGCGGTTATGGGATGATATAGTAAAGGGTCTGCGCTCATAGGGCGGGGCTTCGATTGATCTGCCTTACATTATATTTTAACCTTATAACTTTAGACACTTTCGGCAATTTAGTTCACTTTAGTTCACTTGCATTTACAGGAGGAATAAAATGGCAGCTATACCAGACAAAATTCAGACGTGGCAGATGGTTCAACCAACAACATTCAACAAGGAAACAAAGGAAGCAACACCCGGCAAGCTTGAGAAAACAGAAATACCAGTGCCTGAACTGGCGCCTGGCGAAGTCCTGGTCGAAGTTGCCGGTTGTGGTGTATGCCACACAGACCTGGGATATTTCTACGATGGGGTGCCTACTGTTTCAAAGCCCCCCCTGACACTCGGTCACGAGATCTCGGGAACCGTGGTGGCCGGTGATGACGCGTGGGTTGGGAAGGAAGTTATCATTCCAGCAGTTATGCCTTGCAGGCAGTGTATCCTCTGTAAAACCGGTCGGGGCAACAGGTGTCTTGCCCAGAAAATGCCCGGCAACAGCCTGGGGCTTTATGGTGGTTTTTCAAGTCACATTCCAGTCCCAGCCGTTGATTTATGTGAGATCAAAGACAGGGGAGATATACCACTCTCCCATTTGGCCGTTGTAGCTGATGCGGCCACAACTCCATACCAGGCGGCCAAGAGGGCCGATTTACAGCCGGGAGATAACGTGGTGGTGATAGGTATCACCGGCGGCGTGGGCCAGTACATGGGACAAACCGCCAAGGCACTGGGTGCGAAGACCGTCGTGGGAATTGCACGCAACAAGGAAAAACTGGAAAGGGCGCTTAACTTCGGTGCCGATTTCTGCATCAACTCCACTGACAAGGATGCAAGGGCAGTGTCCAAGGAGTTCAAGGGATACTGCAAGGAAAATGGCCTCCCAAACACCGGTTGGAAGATCTTCGAGGTTACAGGTGCTAAGGCAGGCCAGGAAATAGGATTGACCTTGCTCGGCTTTACAGGAAAACTGATCGTTGTGGGATTTGGAATGGCCAAGGCAGAATATGCCATTGGTCGTCTCATGGCCTTTGATGCCGAAATCATTGGGACCTGGGGATGCCTCCCTGAATACTATCCCATTGTCCTGGATATGGTTTTGGGTGGAAAAATCAACATGGAAGAATTTGTGGAAACCCGGGCCATGAGTACCATAGCAGAGACCTTTGCCGAGGCCCACAAGACGCCTCCGATGAAACGGATTGTATTGACACCGGATTTTTAAATAAAATAACCTCACTTCGTTCGGTTATTTTATACAACGCGACTTCGTCGCTCAAACGACAATTAACTAAAATTTGAGGAGGAAAAAATTATGGCTTTAGAATGGATGCCAAGGGACAACGAGAAAAAAGATCATTTGTTACACACCGACGTACACTGGGGTACGGACGCGGATGCGCCGTGCGTAGTCTATGAAAAGCGTCCACTGACAGACCCGAAGGGAAATGTAATAGACGGGCTCTATGTGTCGTGGATTCGCCTCAACAACCCCAAACAGTACAATTCCTACACCACAGAAATGGTAAAGGGTGTGATCGCGGGATTTGAAAATGTTTCCCTGGACCGGAGCGTTGTGGCTGCCGTATTTACAGGTACCGGCCCCTTTTCTTTTTGCACCGGAGGCAATACCAAGGAATACAGTGAATTTTACAGCATGAGACCCGATGAATACGGCCAGTACATGGAGCTGTTCAACCACATGGTGGATTCCATCCTCGCGTGCAAAAAGCCGGTCATTTGCCGGGTCAACGGCATGAGAGTGGCGGGAGGTCAGGAAATCGGGATGGCCTGTGACCTCGCCATTTCATCTGACCTTGCCATTTTTGGACAGGCCGGGCCCAGGCACGGTTCCGCCCCGGATGGCGGTTCATCAGACTTTCTTCCATGGTTTCTGGGTATTGAGGATGCCATGTGGAACTGCGTATCCTGCGAGATGTGGTCAGCCTATAAGATGAAGACCCTCATCAGCAAGGTTGTAACGGTCCTTAAGGTGGATGGAAAATGGGTCCGAAACCCCATGATCATCACTGACAAATACGTTGGGGATGGTGAAATCGTCTATGGTGAGTTCAAGACAGGTGCTGAGGGCAAAGAGGCGAGAGGTTTTGTCAAGGAACATCAGGCCAATGCGGACTTTGAGCTGCTGGACAAAGAAGTGGACAAGATCGTGTGGACCTTTGCCAATCTCTTTCCCGGATGCCTGATCAAGTCCATCGACAGCATTCGTGCCAAAAAGAAATTCTTCTGGGATTACTCCAAGAACTATAACCGGCACTGGCTGGCCGCTAACATGAGCGGTGAGGCCTTCCTGGGCTTCGGGGCCTTCAATACCAAGAAGATCACCGGAAAAGACACCATTGACTTTATCAAGTTCCGCCAGGATATTGCCGACATGAAAACCTGGGATATGGATATGTTTGCGGAAGCTATGGGCAAACCGCAGGAATAATCGATTTATTTAAACGTCACTTACTAATATGGCAGGCAGGGCTATCATAGCAGGTCCGCCTGCCATTTTCAATTAACTTGTGTC
>DATKYC010000133.1:0-2556 GCA_035528695.1 Acidobacteriota bacterium
TAATCGAAATTGTAAGCGAGCCGGACATAAGATCAACCCGTGAGGCTGTTTCGTATCTGAAGAAATTAAGGACGATCCTCAGATACTTGGGGATTTGCGACGGTAATATGGAACAGGGCAGCCTGAGATGCGACGCTAATCTCAGCCTCAGGCCGAAAGGAACAGATGCCCTTGGCACCCGGGCCGAGGTAAAAAACATGAACTCTTTCAAGGGGGTTCAACGAGCCCTCGACTACGAGATTCAAAGGCAAAGAGCGGTCCTGGATAGCGGCGGTCAGGTTGCCCAAGAGACACGTCTATGGGACGAGGCGGAAGGCAAGACATACACGATGCGCGGCAAAGAAGAATCAAGTGATTACAGCTACTTTCCGGAACCCGACCTATTACCGGTTGTGACCGGGCCTGACTGGATAGGAAAGATCAGTCAATACCTCCCTGAGCTTCCTGATAACAAAAAGGCTCGATTCGTTAGGGAATATGGACTATCCGGCGATGAAGCTGACATTCTTACCTCCGACCGATATCTCGCAGATTACTTTGAATCTTGCCAGAATGAGGCACAGGAACCCAAGATAGTTGCGAATTGGATCATCAACGAACTCCGCAGGGAGCTGAAAACGGATGAGAGAGAGATCAGAGAATGCCCTCTGACGCCCGGGAACCTTGCGAGATTGATTCAATTCATCAAGGCAGGAACCATTAGTGGAAGAATGGCCAAAGAAGTTTTCGAGGAGATGTACAGAACCGGCGTAGATGCCGAAGAGATAGTGAAGGCCAAGGGTACACAGATCACCGATGATGAGGAAATCGGCAAGTCTGTCCAAGCTGTCTTAGAGGATAACGCCGACCAAGTGGCACGCTATAGGGCCGGTAAGGAGATGCTGTTCGGCTTCTTCGTGGGGCAGGTCATGAAGAAGACAAAAGGGAAGGCCAATCCTCAATTAGTCAACAAGATTTTAGAGAAAGAGCTCTCTGGGTGAGGTCACGGGATGATTCCTACAATCCAATGGGAGGGGATGCAGATCCGGATGGTTGATCAGAGGAGAATACCGTCGCGGATCGAGTGGTACGTCTGCAGGGGATATCGAGACGTCATCAAGGCCATCCAAAAAATGGTTATTCGCGGCGCTCCTGCCATTGGTGTGGCCGCTGCCATGGGTTTGGCCTTGGGCGCATATTCTATAAGAGAAAAATCATATGACACTTTTCTGAAGAGATTGAGCAAGATTGCCAAGGAGATTCTCCTAGCTCGTCCTACCGCGGTGAACCTGAGATGGGCGCTTGATAGGATGATGTGTCTGGTTGAAAAAATGCCGGGGAGCCCTGTGGATGAGATTAAGAGCGCCCTCAAGAAGGAGGCTGAAAAAATCCTCGCTGAGGATATCAGCAATAACCGTGCGATTGGTAAGTTTGGACAAAGTCTTGTCCCTGATGGGTCGACGATACTGACCCATTGCAATGCGGGCTCATTGGCAACAGGAGGCTACGGGACTGCCCTTGGCGTCATAAGGTCGGCCCATGAAAAAGGGAAGAGGATTGAAGTGATCGCTGACGAGACCAGGCCCTGGTTTCAAGGTCTTAGGCTGACAGCCTTTGAGTTGATGGAGGAGGGCATACCGGTTTCGGTGATTGTTGACAGTGCTGCCGGGCTCCTGATGCGGCAAAAGAGAATTGATATGGTAATTACCGGGGCCGACAGGATTGCGGCAAACGGGGATGTTGCAAATAAAATAGGCACCTACCAGGTTGCCGTACTTGCAAAGGCAAACAAGATACCTTTTTATGTTGCCGCTCCCCTTTCCACCATTGACCTCACCATTAGAACCGGGGATATGATTCCGGTGGAAGAGAGGGGACCTGAAGAAATAAGCAGATTTGGGAAACTTGAAATCGGTCCTCCAGGGGTCTCTATCTTAAATCCTGCCTTTGACATTACCCCAGCCCGTTATGTCTCTGCTCTCATTACCGAAAAAGGAATAATAAGGCCTCCTTTCCGGAAACAGATCAATAAATTAATGTCTTAAGCCACCTTTGCCCTTGACCTGCACCCAATATTGGCATATAGTCGTCGCCTTTCAAATAGAGAGGCTTTCGGTAAATTTACTCAAATACCGAACAGTATAGTAAGTGGAATGAATGAAGGGAGCTGGGAAATTCAAAACCTTATTTTAAAATAGGAAGCGAGATTAGGAAATTGACTGCACTGATGGACATTATTCTCATTGATCTCTACGAGTGCGAAAAGGAAAGGCTTTTAGATTCTGACCTGATCCGGGAAGGAATGCTCAAGGCTGCCGAGATCATGGGCGCGGAGGTGGTTGGCGATTCGTTTCACACCTTCAAGCCCTGGGGAGTCAGCGGCACGGTAACCATCGCGGAATCGCATCTCGCAGTCCACACGTGGCCGGAATATAGCTTTGCTGCCGTCACGTTCGAGACCTGCGGGAACCGCATGGATCACAAGAAAGCGTACACATTTCTTTGTGGGTTTTTTCGTGCCAAACATCCCAAGATCACGCACCAGAAAAGGGGATTTATGGATTTTGCGGACGCTGG
>DATKYC010000134.1:0-4387 GCA_035528695.1 Acidobacteriota bacterium
TATAGCAACCTCCCGGGGCGGCGGGAAAATGGCGGATAAGGATGCACGGTCATTTTATTCGGAACTGGGGCCCCTCCTCCTTCTGACATCGATTTTCTTCTTGAATTTTATCTCAAGGATCATCATCGCCCCCCTGATGCCAACTATCGAAAAGGACCTCGGCATGAGCCATAGCGGGGCCGGGTCTTTCTTTCTGTTGATCTCAGCGGGGTATTTTATAACGCTACTGTGTTCGGGTTTTTTCTCCTCGCGCCTCCTTCACAGAAGGACGATACTCCTCTCCTCCACTGCGGTTGGTGCGGCCCTTATGGGTATTGCCATGAGTAACAGCCTGTGGGGAGTCAGAACGGGTTTACTGGTACTCGGGATGGCAGCAGGGATCTATCTCCCTTCAGGTATTGCAACTCTAACCTCTTTGATCAGTTCAAGGCACTGGGGGAAGGCCATTGCTGTTCATGAACTCGCTCCCAATCTGAGCTTTGTAGCAGCGCCCCTTGTGTGTGAGGCCCTTCTGGTATGGTTTTCATGGAGAGGGGTTCTGGCACTCCTTGGCGCTGCCTCCCTTCTTGTAGGGATCGGATTTGCCCGCTTCGGCAGAGGCGGAGAGTTTGCCGGAGAGGCGCCAAGCTTTGGCTCATTTAGGGTGTTATTTTTCAGGCCCGCCTTCTGGATCATGGTAGTCCTTTTCAGCCTGGGTATCAGTGGAACCCTGGGGATTTACACCATGCTTCCCCTCTACCTGGTGACCGAGAGGGGAATTGATAGAGACTGGGCAAATACCCTGATCGCACTCTCCCGGATCTCAGGACTGGGCATGGCATTTGTTGCCGGATGGGTGAACGATCAGCTGGGCGCCGCAAAAACCATTGGGGCCGTGTTCCTGCTCTCAGGGATCAGTACAATCCTCTTGGGCGCATCTCCGGATTCCTTGATCGTACTGATGATTTTCGTGCAACCTGTAATGGCGTCCTGCTTTTTTCCGCCCGGGTTTGCGGCCCTCTCTTCCATCGGCCCGCCGAGCACCAGAAATGTTGCAGTCTCCCTGACTATCCCGGTAGCCTTCGTTTTGGGAGGGGGGGCCATTCCCACCGGTATCGGCATGATGGGTGACGCCGGATCTTTTGCCCTGGGCATCGGCCTGGTAGGGGGACTCATACTCGCCGGCGCTATCCTGTCGCGTTATCTCAGGTTTGCAGGCGATGCCCGTTGAAAGTTGTCAGTGAGCCCCGCTTTTAAGCAAGTCCTTATCTGTTTCCAGGTCCACTTTCCTCCCCGATTCGAGTTACTAAGACGAAAGAAAGGCAACTGACATGGACTGGTTATTTGAGGAGTGTTGCCTTTCTCCAGTTCCGAGGCTCCCGGGCTGGTATTTTATGGTAACTTATCTTCGAGGGACACTTGCCCCCTCCGCATTCTTCCCGCTTCAGCGAAGCGGGAAGCTGCGGCTTCCCCCAAAGATAAGTCACCAAAATACGGCGCCCTCCCGCCAGTCACTTTCGAAAGGCAACAATCCTCTATAACCGCTTGCTTTTGCTCTCTTTACTAAGGACTAGTACGAAGGCCAACATCAACAATTGATAAACTCGTAAAAAGTCATAAATGGGGCGGCACAGTAAAAAGCTTCAAATGCAAGGCTTGCGAAGCTTGAGGAATGAGACGTACTTACAGTACGCCGCAATGACGAAAGATGAAGCGTAACGCAGCAGTTGGACTTTTTACGAAGCCGTCCAATTGGGAGTAATGGGTCCCCACTCCAGGAGAGGGCAGCGGGAGCAGAGGGGCTTTTTGCGGCAATACGTCTTGCCCGTTTGGACAATCAGTGCGTGAAACTCATTGAAAAGAACATGATCTTCAGGCAGATGCCCCATAAAAAACTGCTGCAATTCATGATAGCCTGCCTCCTCATATATCATGCCATGGAGGCCCAGAATGCGGTGGGTGTAAGTATCCACAACAAACACAGGCCGACGGGCGGCATATAGGAGTATGCTATCCGCGGTTTCAGGGCCGATCCCCTTGACGGAAAGAAGCCCTTCTCTGAGGGCCTGGGTCTCCTCGTCTAAAAAAGCAGAAAGATCTCCCTCATAGCGTTCCACTATAAAGTTGACAAGGTTTCTCAACCGTTTCGCCTTGATGTTAAAATATCCGGCCGGCCGGATATCCCCGGCAAGCTCAACCAGGGGAACGGTGCTAAGGCCTTCCAGAGAGAGGAGATTTCTTTTCTTTAAATTACTGATGGCCTTTTCAACGTTACTCCAATTCGTGTTTTGGGTGAGAACAGCGCCCACCATAACCTCCAGTTCTGTCTCGGCCGGCCACCAGTTCTGGGGACCAAAGTGATCCAACAAAAGAGTATACATCTCCCTCAGTCTCTGTGCAGTCAAAGAAGGAAAATCGGTTTCCCAGGAATCTTCCATTGTGAGTCCTCTCTACAGCCGGCCAGGAGTGAACCGGAGCAAGCCCCAGGCCCTCATAAGCCTTAATCTTATTGCCTTGACAGGCAAGGCAAGATACCCTAAATTTAGCCCTCGTGTCAACGAGGCCCAGCTTTTACTAAACAAAGGTACCCGACATACACCGGTTATTTGAGGATCGGGGAAATCAGGTTTCAATGTCATCTCAGCAAAAACTTGCCAGGACACGCAACATAGGGTTTGTAGCCCATATCGACGCGGGAAAGACGACGGTTACCGAACGCGTCCTCTTTTACTCCGGCCGGGTTCACAAGATGGGTGAAGTCCACGATGGCGAAGCCACCATGGACTGGATGCTGGAAGAAAAGGAAAGGGGCATCACCATCACCTCTGCCGTGACCTCCTGCATATGGCGAGGCCACAACATTAATATTATAGATACCCCTGGTCACGTTGATTTCACCATTGAGGTGGAACGCTCGCTCCGCGTCCTTGACGGTGCTATTGGGGTCTTTTGCGCTGTAGGCGGAGTGGAACCACAGTCTGAAACCGTGTGGCACCAGGCAGACAGGTACAAAGTCCCCAAGATGGCCTTTATAAATAAGCTGGATCGGGTGGGGGCCGATTTTTACAGGACGGTTCAGATGATAAAAGATCGTCTTGGGGCTCATCCGCTTGTGCTCCAGTTGCCCTGGGGCCTGGAAGATAATCTAAAGGGTGTGATTGATCTTATCAATATGAAGGCCATCTTGTGGGAAGAGGAGACACTCGGCATTGAGTTCACGGAAGTCCCTATACCGACAGAACTGATGGAAGAGGCTTCCCAGTATAGAGATCTGCTAGTGGAAACACTTGCCGACAAGAATGACCTGATAATGGGAAAATACCTGGCAGAAGAAGAGATCGGCATTCCTGAACTCAAGAAGGCCATACGAACATCGACCATCAAACTGGAATTGGTTCCAATCTTTTGTGGGGCAGCCTTAAGGAACAAGGGGATACAGCCCCTTTTGGAGGGAATTGTTGACTACCTTCCATCTCCCGTCGATATCCCTCCTATTGAAGGTCATTCACCTGCTTCAGACAGAACAGAGACCCGTTCTTCAGACCCGGACGGGCCATTTTCCGCGCTGGCCTTCAAGGTAATGATGGATCAGGGGAGGAAAATGACCTATGTACGGGTATATTCCGGTCGAGTCAAGACCGGGAGTCTTGTCTACAATCCAGGCAAGAATATCAAAGAAAAACTATCGCGGCTCATCAAGATGCACGCTAACAAGAGAGAACGCATAGATGAGGCCTCGGCAGGTGATATCGTAGGTGCCATGGGTCTCAAGGTTACCACTACCGGGGATACCCTCTGTTCTGAAGAAAGACCCATCTTGCTGGAACCAATCCAGTTCAGAGAACCTGTCATCACTGTGGCCATAGAGCCAAAAAGGGTCCAGGATCAGGAAAGACTTCTGGATAGTTTGAGTAAGCTCGCAAGTGAAGACCCCACTTTTAAGTACATGACGGATGAGGAAACAGGACAAATAGTCATATCAGGTATGGGTGAGCTGCACCTGGAGATCATAACCAACCGTCTCCGCCGCGAGTTCCTGGCGGAAACGAACCAGGGAAAGCCACAGGTGGTATATCGGGAGACGATCACGAAAACAGTTGAGCATGAGGAAATCTTCCAACGAGAAATCGCGGGGCAGCAGCATTTTGCCGGTGTAAAGATAAAGATCTCTCCTCTGGCGAGAGGTACCGCGAATCGTTTTGTCGATCGGTGCGAAAATCCTGACCTTACCGAGGAGTTTCTTCATGCCATCAGGAGCGGGGTTTCAGAAGCCGAAACCAGTGGCGTCTTTATGGGTTATCCGGTGATCGATATGCAAACGGCCTTGTTGGACGTCAAGATAAAGGAGACATCCGACATCATGGCCTTTAAGGTTGCGACCACCATGGCCTTCAAGAACGCCTGCAAG
>DATKYC010000135.1:0-7447 GCA_035528695.1 Acidobacteriota bacterium
ATCAGCTTCGGCGGGCTCGTAGCTGTTGACGATGTGAGTCTTAATGTAATACCGGGCTCCATCTATTCTATTATCGGTCCCAACGGTGCCGGCAAAACCACCATATTCAACTGTATCAGTGGCCTATATAAACCTGACTCAGGAAGAATTTTTTTTAAGGGCGAGAATATAGTGGGCCTTAAGCCGCACAAGATAGCGCAGAAAGGAATCGCCCGGACATTTCAAAATATCGAGCTTTTTTCCCGAATGACCACTATGGAAAACCTGATGCTTGGCCGTCATATCCACATGAAAACAGGTATCTGGAGCGGATCTACCTTTTATAGGAGAGGCTCCAAAGCGGCCCGGGAAGAGATAGCCCACCGCGAGCGTGTTGAGAAGATTATTGACCTCCTCGATCTCCAGTCTGCCAGGAATCAGTTTGTGGGAAGTCTTCCATATGGTACCCAAAAACTTGTTGAACTGGGAAGGGCTCTGGCCTTGGAGCCTGAGCTTCTTCTTCTTGACGAACCCTCAGCTGGAATGAATTCCGAAGAGAAACAGGACCTTATATTTTGGATAAAGGATATCCAGGATGAGCTTGGTGTCACAATCCTGCTCATTGAACACGATATGAAGATGGTTATGGATATATCAGACCTCATCTTGGTTATCAATTTCGGCAAACCCATTACCGAAGGACGACCTGAAGAGATACAGACACACCCAGAGGTCTTGAAGGCCTACTTAGGAGAGGATGAAATAATTGGGCGCGCTGCTTGAGATAAAAAACATAGAGACCTTCTATTTCTTGGTATACGCCCTGCGGGGAATATCGCTTAGTGTGGATGAAGGAACTATCACTGCCATCCTTGGAAGCAACGGGGCGGGAAAATCGACCATTCTTAAGACCGTGATGGGGCTCTTAGACGATCAACCGGACAAAGGGACCATAGAATTCATGGGGAAAAGGATTGATGGCAAAGACCCCGAAGTGATTGTGAGAATGGGCATCTCATACGTACCTGAAGGAAGAGAGGTCTTTGACGAACTCAGTGTCAGAGAGAATCTCATTATGGGAGCTTACATTAGAAGAGATAGGGGAGGCATAAAAAAAGACTTTGAACGAATATACGAATATTTCCCCGTGCTCAAGGAGAGAGAGGGCCAATGGGCCGGAACGCTTTCAGGGGGCGAACAGCAGATGTTGGCTATTGGCCGCGCGCTGATGAACGGTCCCAAGCTTCTTTTTCTTGATGAACCATCCCTGGGTCTTTCCCCTATCCTGGTAAGGGAAATTTTTGATATCATCAAGACAATAAACGATGAGGGAGTTACCATTTTGCTGGTGGAACAGAACGCCCGCATGGCCCTGAGCATCTCCGATGTCGGCCTCATACTGGAAAATGGTCGGTTTGTTATGAAGGGAAAGTCCAATGAATTAATGGAAGACAAGGATGTGCGGGAATTTTATATGGGGATGAGGTCGGAGGAGTCCGCTAAAGGGTATCAACGGTGGAAGAGAAAGAAGAGGTGGAGATAATATAGCGATGATTCCAGAAGTTGTACCGCTCGCATTCAGACAGAGGGTAGAGAAGTACGGTGACCGGGTGGCCATGCGCAAAAAGGAATATGGCCTCTGGCACGACATCTCATGGAATGAATTTTACAGGCGGGTGAAGTGTGTAGGCTCAGCCCTCATATCCATGGGCCTTGAGAAGGGAGATTGCGTTTCCATTATCGGTGACAACTGTCCCGAATGGGTAATCATTGATCTGGGTATCCAATGCGTGGGAGGGGTGGCAGTAGGTGTTTATTCCACCAATGCCTGGCCACAAGTAGAATATGTTGTTGCGGACTCCAGGTCCGGATTCTTTTTCGTAGAAAACGAGGAGCAGCTCGATAAATGGCTACAGTTCAGAGATGACGTGCCTTTTTTGAAAAAGGTTATTGTGTGGGACCTGGAAGGATTGAGGCATTTTGAAGATCCCATGGTCATGACCTTTGAGGACCTCATGGAAATAGGCCGTAAGATCATAGAAAAAGACCCCGGTCTGTTTGAGAACCGTATGGAGGAGGTGATGCCCGAAGATATCTCGGTTCTTATCTATACCTCCGGCACCACAGGCCCTCCAAAGGGTGCGATGCTCACACACAGAAATGTGATGTGGATGGGGCAGGCCATCAGCAGGGATAACCCGGTCTACGACACAGACGAGGTCATGTCTTTCCTGCCTCTATGTCATATCTTTGAACGCCTCTTTTCTGTCTATGGACATATAACCCACGGATTTACCGTCAATTTCATAGAGAATTTGGATACCGTTACGGACAATATGAGGGAGATATCCCCAACTGTGGGGTATGCGGTCCCCCGTATCTGGGAAAAATATCTTTCTGCCGTATATATCAAGATGTCAGATGCCACATGGTTTAAGAAACTGCTTTTTTCCATCGCATTCAAAATAGGGCAGAGGCGGGCCACCTTGAGGATGAATTTAAGGCTGGTTCCCTCTTACCTGGAGGTCCTTTACCAGCTTGCCTATGTCGCGGTCTTTCGAAAGCTCAAGGAAAGGCTTGGGTTTGACCGGATGAGGGTAGCCTATTCAGGTGCTGCTCCCATATCGCCCGATGTACTTCATTTTTTCCAGTCAATTGGCGTGAATCTAATAGAGGGTTATGGACAAACGGAAGGTACTGGAGTGACATGTGTGTGCAGGATAGGCAAAGTGAAGTTTGGCACGGTGGGCCCTCCTCTTACAGGAACAGAGGTGAAAATAGCAGAAGACGGTGAGATACTTGTTAGGTCGCCGAGTGTGTTCAAGGGGTATTACAATAACCCGGAGGCCACCGCGGAGGCCTTAAAGGATGGATGGCTTTACTCAGGGGATGTAGGAGAGATAGACGAGGATGGCTATCTGAAAATAACTGACCGGAAAAAGGACATTATTGTCACCGCTGGGGGTAAGAACATCACCCCGCAATATATCGAAAACAAGCTGAAGTTTAGCCCCTATATCAATGACGCTGTTGTGATAGGGGATAAAAGGAAATTTATCAGTTCTCTTATTATGATCGATGAGGACAACGTAGTAAAATATGCCCAGGACAACAAAATCCAATTTTCCACCTATAAGGATCTCACCCAGAGTCCAGAGATCATAAAGCTGATCCAGGACGAGGTGGATAAAGTGAACGACACGCTTTCCCGTGTGGAGCAGATAAAGAAGTTTACCATCATCCCAAAGAAACTCTATGAGGAAGATGGGGAGGTCACCCCGACCATGAAGGTCAAGAGAAAATATGTAAACGAGGCCTTCAGTGACCTGATTGAAAAGATGTATAAAAGAGGATAGGGGGAAGTCACCTATTACTTAGACAAGGCCATAATAGGCGCCTTGTCAGCTAGCTTTTTGGAAATCGAAGGGATTTCACGGGACGGTAAATCAAAAGATGGGGATTAGTTTGAAAATCAAAGGAGGATGGAGATGAAAAGAAGGAATTGGGTTATTACGCTTGGTTTCGTATTTCTCTTATCTATAGCTCTGGTGCCTGTTTCACAGGCAGAAAGAGGGGTCACTGACACGGAGATCCGCATAGGGCAATGGGGGCCTCAGACAGGCCCTGCTGCCCTCTGGGGCGCGGTGGCCCGGGGTAGTGGGTGCTACTTTGACATGATAAACGCAGAAGGGGGCATCCACGGCCGCAAGATTACCTACTTTCTGAGAGATGACGGCTACATGCCTCCGAGGACCAAGGCGATAGCCAAAGAACTGATTGAGAATAAAAAGATCTTTGCCTTTGCCTCAGGTGTGGGCAGCGCAACGGGAATGGCCGTCAAAAAGTACTTGCACAAAAATAGGGTACCTTGGGTAGGCCCTGCTGCCGGATCCACCCACTGGGCGTATCCCCCGAGCAAGTATCTGTTTGGCGTCTACCCCCTCTACATTGATGAGGGAGCGATTCTCGTCAACTATGGGGTCAAGAAGCTGGGTAAGAAGAGGGTTGCCGTTTTCTACCAGAACGACGATTATGGGAAAGAGGGACTCTTGGGGGCAGAAATGGCCCTTGAAAAGCTTGGCATGAAATTAGTTGCCTCTGTTTCTGTTGAACCCCTGGATACGGACCTCAGCTCACACTGCAATAAACTCAAGGCCTCCAATGCTGACTGCGTGCTGATGTTTCCTAATCCCAAGCATGGGGCCATCATTATAATGACCGCGGCAAAAATGGGTTTTAAACCGCAATGGATGGCCACGAGTACCCTGAGTGATACACCGATTATGTACAGGATCAGCAAAGGGCTCTTCAAGGACGTGATCTTCGTTTCCTTTGGCGAGCTTCCTGATTCGCCGCATCCCCTCATGAAAAAATACAAGGAGGCCCACGCAAAATTTGCTCCCAAGGATAGGTGGGGAATATTCTTTTATGCAGGGATCCTTTTTGTAGAACCCATGGTGGAGGGCATGAAAAGGGCAGGGCGAGATCTGACGCCCGATAGCCTTGTGAAGGCCATGGAGACCCTCAAGGATTTTCAGGGTATCGGCCCCAAGATCTCCTTTAGCCCAAACCAGAGACAAGGTACCCGGGCTTCGTTTATCGGCAAATGCGGAGAAAAGGGACAGGCCGTTCGTATCTCAGACTGGGTGAGCTCTGATGTTGATCTCGAGAAGGCACTCAAGAGACTGGGCAGAATATAAGTTTAATGGATCCTTTCATCAGCATTGGTTACTCCGAAAGAGAAAGTATGGTTGGGATACCTGTATAAAGCTCTCTTTTGTGATTTAGAGATAAGAGAGGGAGGTCCCCGAATGTTGAAAAAAGAAAATCAATGCGTTTTAGAGGAGGTGTAAAAATGCGTGTAATGAAGAGGTGGTTATCCAGTGAAATATGCATAAAAGGCGGGTTGATTTTCATCAGTCTTATCCTTATGTTCGTAGGGTGTGCGAGTTCCCCAAAGGAGTTCGACCCAAAGATTACAGGACCTCAATTGATTGTTGAGCCCGACACCATCCGGCTGGGAGTTGCCAAAGTTATGGGTACCCAGATCGTGTTTCGTGGAAAGGGGTTCGTGCCTGAGGACTCCGTTTTTATTAGCTTGGTCGGGGTCAAGAAAAAAGATCAGGTGGTGGATGTGCCTGTTGCTGATGGAAACGTGGACAAGAATGGGGCCTTCACCGCTAAGGTTGGCACATTGGCAAAGGTGGGTGAACTATTGAGGGCAGAGATCGGCTCAAACAAGAAGATGGAAAACGTGATTATGCTCTCAGAGCCCCCCATACCGGAAGGTGTGTATACGGCGAGGGCGGTGAGTATGGAATCTGATAAGAAAGCCGAGTGCAAACTCGTAATTAAGGGTCCCTCTGTGCTGGATAGGCTCAAAGACTGGATGGGAGGATTGCTCGGCAAAATCAAGAAGAAATAGGGGGTCAGATCTTTTGATTTGACAAAAGGCCGACTTTCTGCTCGATCTTTTCGAATTGCTCTGCCAACTTTTCATTCGATTTGAGCTTAGCTTTAAGACGGCTGCGATTTTGACTGACCGTACTATAGTCAATCCCAAATAGGTCTCCTATCTCCTTTTGGTTCATTGGACTATATCTGTAACATAGTTCAATAGCCATTTGACGGATTGTTTTTGCTTTGCTCCTGCGAGAAATAATCTCCCAAGAATCAACTCCATGGTCTGTTGCTATGACTTCCAGGATTTTGTCAACTGGAAGCGATCGTCGTAAGTTTCTAATCGCGGGCACCTCTCGTTCCCTTCCCCAAGGAACCTTCTCTTTTATCCGGTCAACAAAATCACTCGTACCAAGGATTGTTTGATGGATCACATCCTGGAAAGGGTTTTGGATATTCCCATCTATGGCTGCGGATACATACTCAAAGTATCGACTTCGTCCTTTCAATGTGTCGCCCCCAAAATATGCATCCAATAACCAACTGTAATCTATGTTTTTCACTCTCTTACCGATGAAACAATACCCTGGAAGGGAGCTCCACTTGTAGTTCTTGAGGTATTTAATCTTTGTCTTATAAGGTTCACTCAAAAGCTTCCCTGTCCGCAAAGGGTTCAGATGTATGTAGCGGCTCAGGGGAAGAAGGTACTCATCTTCCTGCACGAGCAAAGACTTATACCGGCCGTGGAACACATGCCCTGTTCGAAGTCTGCTCCTGTTGAACCGAACAGAATAGGTGACAAGAAAGTGCCTCATAAATTCGCTGAGGTTTCCTTGATCAGTCTTGATAATAATGTGAAAGTGGTTAGACATCAAGACATAGGCTATAATCCTTACACCATATATCTCGCAACTATCTACCAATCCTTCCAAGAATATGATCCTATCATTTTCTTCAATGAAAATATCCTGGCGATTGTTGCCTCGATTCATTACATGATAGAAAGCACCGGGGTATTGTATCCTAAGTGATCTTGCCATGCATCCTTAGATAACTGAAATACGCCGTTTTGTCAATTTAAAAGATCTGACCCCCAATCTCATAGTGATCCGTCTAATTCATCAGCTATTGCCTTATTGCAGGCCCTACAACGTTGTGCCCCCCTGAAAACGGGATTGCCGCACGAAGAACAGTGATAGCGGCTACATTGTTCACGGGCCCATTCCACGCTGCCTTCCTCGTCACCGTGCTCGGCTACTTTAGCCTTCCATATAGGGATAGCTCTTTTCATCACTCTCACGCCAGTGGCAAAACCGAAATTTTCTACCATACTGCATGGCCACTCTTCACATTGATGGCAAGAGTAATATCCTTTTGACTTTACGCAATTTCTTATCCCACATACTTTGCAAAAACCGTAAAGCTTCGTCGGTGGGTCAGACTGCATACACCCAAAACATTCAGTTTCTTCAGGTTTTGTTCCATAGAGGTTACCCATAATAGCCTTGAATTTTTCATTTCCATCCCTGGTTGCGATGTAAATTCCGCATGCACCGCAATATAACCCGCATGGTGCCATCAAATCTTTATTTCTAATTTCTTCTTCGATCCATCCTTCCATACGCATCTTTCCTCATCAAAATGATAACGGGATACTTACACAAGTCCCTGATCAAGCATCGCGTTCACCACTTTTACAAAGCCCGCGATATTGGCCCCTGCCACGTAATTACCGGGAACGCCGTATTCTTCAGCCGCATCCAGGCAGGTCTGATGGATGCTCTTCATTATAATCTTGAGACGGGCGTCAACCTCCTCCCTGGGCCAGTTTAAACGCATGCTGTTCTGGGCCATTTCCAGACCTGATACTGCAACACCGCCTGCGTTGGCTGCTTTCCCAGGCGCATACAAGATTTTCCGGTCCAAGAAGATATCGACGGCCTCGGGTGTGGATGGCATGTTGGCCCCTTCACTGACCAGTTTTACACCATTGTTGACGAGATTTTGAGCATCTTTTCCATTGATTTCATTCTCAGTGGCACAGGGGAAGGCGCAGTCTGCCTTGTGG
>DATKYC010000136.1:0-2285 GCA_035528695.1 Acidobacteriota bacterium
TTCTGAGGCAGTGGGCAGGATCTCTTCTCTGGCAAACTGTCTGACCATTGCCTGAATCATTTGCTGTTCTTCAGTAAGATGCCAAGCCATTTCCTCTCCCCTTTTCGCCTTCTTGCCATGTATAATCGTGCATTGAATAACCTATCAGTTTGGCCCCCTAAGAGAGCCAGGTTTCTTTCGCATACAGCAGGGAGCACATGCTCGATGGCTCCAGCCAGGAGGTTTAGGGTTTTGTTAAGGTGTGTAGAGCACCACAATCAGTTCGGCCTTTTCCGTGCCTATATTGCGTAACTTATGAATAATAGAGGAATTGAAATGTAAGCACTGATGATGCCCAAGGATATTCTTGTTTTCACCGACGATTACCTCAATTTTTCCCTTAAGCACATAGATGAATTCCTCACCAAGGTGCTGATAGCTGACACCTTGGTGTTCTGACTTGGGATCAATAAAAACCTTAAAGGCCTTGAGATGCTTATGCCTGGCCTCCGGCGTGAGGGTCTCGTAAGTATAGGCGTCCGTTCTCTTTTGATAGTCCTGGTCAGACCTCTTGCCGGCGCGCTTCTCCTCCTCTCGCAAGAGGATGCTCGAATCTATTTCGAGTGCGCGCGAGAGCTGGAGAATGACAGAGACAGATGGTATTACCTCTCCCTTTTCTATCTGGGAAATGTACTGTGCGGTCAGACCTGTCTCGTTGGCCAGATTCTTGAGAGCCAGTTTTTTCTCTCTTCTCAGTTTCATGAGCCTCTTACCAAGAGGCTGTGGTTTTTCTGCACGTGGCATGGATGCCCCCTTCCATACTAATAGTAATGTATAACTTTAGATTTTTTGAGCAAGCTCCTGTAATTTATTGTTTATTACACCTATTATCTTTTCTTGGTGAGGATTTGATTTTGTAGACAAAACCCCCAAGCAGGGTGCGGTTTATAAAGATCATTAAATTCGAAGCAAGAAAGATAATAATAGATCAGGGGGTCTGCTAATTTCAAAGGCTCAGTATGGGGATGATAAGATTGTCACAGGCCGTGTACGGATCGGTCTTTCCTTCCACGATGGAGTTTACTGCCGCCTCAAACTCCCCGGTTTGAACAAGTTTATCGATCACTTCCTCCACTAGCCTGGCCTTTATCATTTCCCCTAGCTCTTGACGCACCTTTTCTCTTCTTCTTCTGAAATGCAACCCACCGCTCGATTCGGCGAGATATCTTGCATGATTGTCAATTTCTTCTAAGAGCTCTGCCACCCCCTTATCAAGCACTGCCTCTGCCCTGAGAATTGGGGGTTTCCACCTGCCCCCCTCATATTTCTTTTGATCCATTTCGATCATAAGTCTCAGGTCAGCGAGGGTCTTTTCCGTGCCTTCCCTATCCGCCTTGTTAATCAAGAAGATATCGCCTACCTCGAGGATCCCCGCCTTTATGGCCTGGATACCGTCTCCCATTCCCGGTATGACCATAACTATGGTTGTATGAGCGCTTCTCACCACATCCACTTCATCCTGGCCGACCCCGACTGTTTCAACGAGAATGTAATCTTTGCCCATGGCATCTAGGACATCAATGGCACTCCGGGTGGACTGGGTCAACCCTCCAAAATGTCCGCGAGTAGCCAAAGAGCGAATGAAGATGGCCTCATCCATACTATGCCGCTGCATCCTGACGCGATCCCCCAGTATTGCGCCCCCACTAAATGGACTTGTTGGATCAACAGCAAGGACACCAACCGTCTTATTGCGTTTTCTCAGGTGGCTCAGCATTTGGTCCACGAGGGTACTTTTCCCCACACCTGGGGCACCTGTGATGCCGATAACATATGCCTTTCCAGTATGGGGATAGAGTTCCTTTAATATTTCCCTTACCTGTGGCATACCGTCGTCGATATCCCGGATAAGGCGGGCAACGGTTCTTACATCGCCGGCGATCACCTTTTGTACTATAGCGTTCATAATAAGTTAGTCTCGTCTCGGTTTCACGTTTTCTTCAACCCACTTAACAATATCGTCCAAGGTTGTGCCTGGGGTGAAGATTTTTCTTATGCCGGCCTTTTTCATCTTTGGGATGTCCTCATCTGGAAAGATACCTCCACCGCAGACAACGATATCATCCGCCCCTTTCTCCTTCAACAGATCCACCACCCTTGGGAGGAGGTATCTATGCGCGCCTGCGAGGCTCGAAAGCCCGATCATATCAACATCTTCCTGTATGGCGGCCTCGACGATCTCTTCGGGGGTCTGATGAAGACCTGTATACACAACCTCAAAACCAGCATCGCGATATGCCCTAGCA
>DATKYC010000137.1:0-3176 GCA_035528695.1 Acidobacteriota bacterium
TTCCAAGTCTCACGGCCTGGTCATTTCATGAAGTTACCCCCTCCCCCCTCCCTGTTCCCCTCGCATTCGCTCGGGGCCAGGGGGTCCCCCAATGCGGAACTTCTTGAAATGACGAAGGCCTCCCGCCGGTCACTCCAGGAAAAGGAACCATGAACCGACGAACGTGGGTTGCTATTTTCAAAGACCTAAATTAATACAGAATTGGGAATTTGGAATTCGGAGATGTTGAAAAGGATAATGTATGAACGGTAATTCACAAAACGAGACAACCATTAGTTTGGCGGACAAGTATATGTTTCGGACCTATGGGCGCTTCCCCATCACGCTCGTTCGAGGTGAAGGGTGTCGGGTCTGGGATGAGGAAGGTAATGAATACCTTGATTTTGTGGGAGGCTTAGCAGTGTGTGCCCTTGGGCACAGTTCGCCGATCGTGACCCGGGTACTTAAAGAACAGTCCCAAACGCTGGTTCACGTGTCAAAACTTTATTACACGAGGCCTCAGACGGAACTGGCCCAGCTCTTGGTCAGCCATTCATTTGCCGACAGGGTGTTTTTTTGTAACAGCGGCGCCGAGGCCAACGAGGCGGCGATCAAGCTTGCCCGTCGTTATGCGCACGAGAAATTCGGCCCTCAAAGGCATGTTATAATCGCCATGGATAATTCTTTCCACGGCAGTACCATGGCCACGCTTTCGGCCACAGGACAGCCAAAGGTGCAAGTCGGGTATGACCCCCTATTGGAAGGGTTCAAGTTTGTACCATTTAATAATCTTGAGAAGCTGGATCAGGTGCTGGATGAATCCGTCTGTGCTGTCATGCTTGAACCGATACAGGGGGAAGGCGGCATTGTCTGCCCAGATCCGGATTACCTGAAAGGGGTCAGAGAGTTATGCACCGACCGAAAGGCGATTCTGATTTTCGATGAAGTGCAAGTGGGGATGGGTCGAACGGGGAGACTTTTTGCCCATGAGCACTATGGCATTACACCCGATATTATGACCCTTGCCAAGGCGCTTGGCAATGGTCTTCCAATAGGCGCGATGCTCTCGATTGAGGAGTTAAGCCAGGCCTTCGGCCCTGGAAGTCATGCCACCACATTTGGCGGCACACCTCTGGTGACCGCTGTATCACTGGCGGTTCTTAGGGGCCTCATCGAGGACGGATGGATAGAGAACTGCAGGGTCATGGGCGATTATTTCAAAGTGAGGTTACAAGGGCTTAAACAAAAACACGCCCTTATTAGAGAAATAAGGGGACTTGGTCTCATTCTTGGCCTCCTGCTTGATAGGCCTGGTGGGCCGGTAGTGGAGGCATGTATGAAGGAGGGTTTCTTGATCAACTGCACGCAGGATAGGGTGCTTCGTTTCCTGCCACCCCTTATCGTGACCAGGGATGAAATAGATCTGCTGGTGGAGGCTCTGGACAGGATTCTGGAAAAGCCTAAAATAATCTAAAGGGCATGGCGTGAAAAGAGATCTGTTGACCATAAAAGACCTAGGCAGGGATGAGATTTTAAGGCTAATCGATTCTGCCCTGGAGATAAAAAAAGCCGGGAGGAAGCCTGAAAGGCCGCTCCATGGCTATACTTTAGGCCTTATCTTCAATAAGGCCTCCACAAGGACGCGGGTTTCTTTTGAGACGGCCATGTTCAGGCTTGGAGGTCAGACGCTTTTTCTAAGCGAGAGTGATACACAGATGTCCAGAGACGAGCCTGTCAAGGACACGGCAAGGGTACTCGCCCGATATATAGATGTTTTGGCCATAAGAACATTTTCCCAAGAGCTAGTTGAAGAGATGGCATATTGGGCCGGGATACCGGTGATAAATGCCCTGACTGACCAGTTTCATCCCTGCCAGATCTTGAGTGACCTTATGACTCTTAAGGAAAAGAGAGGAACCCTGGAAGACCTCAAAGTGGCCTGGATAGGGGACGGGAACAACGTGGCCAACTCATGGATTAACGCAGCTCAGGTCTTAGGATTTGAGCTGGTCCTTGCCTGCCCTCCTGGATATCAGCCCAAAGCGCAATTTATGGAAGGATCGGGTGAGAATATCAGGCTGGTGAATGAGCCAATTGAGGCTGCCCGGGGGGCTGATGCGATCAATACGGACGTGTGGACCAGCATGGGTAAGGATGCTGAGAGGGAACAGAGGCTTTTGGACTTCCGGGGTTTTCAGGTGACCGAAGCATTGGTTAAAGTCGCTAGCCCTGATGTCTTAATCATGCATTGCCTGCCGGCACATCGAGGCGAAGAAATATCTGCTGAGGTATTAGAAGGCCCCCATTCTGTGGTCTTTGACCAGGCTGAAAACAAGATGCACCTCCACCAGGCCCTGCTTGAGAAACTGCTGCTAGAGAGGTAAACCCAGGGATAGCAAAGAGGGAGAAATAAATTGAGCGAAGGAATCAATAAAATAGTCCTGGCCTATTCAGGAGGACTCGATACCTCTGTGATCCTCACTTGGCTCAAAGAAACCTACGGGTGCCCGGTGGTGGCCTATGCGGGTGATGTTGGACAGGGTGAGGAGCTTGACGGCGTAAGAGAGAAGGCCCTCAAGACAGGCGCTGACGAGGTGATTATAGAAGACCTGAAAGAAGAGTTTGTTCGAGATTTTGTGTGGCCCGCACTGAGGGCGAACGCCATTTATGAATCAACCTATCTGCTTGGGACTTCTCTCGCGAGGCCGGTGATAGCCAGGGGTCAGGTGGAGGCAGCAAAAAGGACTGGAGCCGATGCCGTCTGCCATGGTGCTACGGGCAAGGGTAATGATCAGGTGAGATTTGAACTGGCGTATATGGCGCTGGAGCCAGGCATCAAGATTATTGCTCCGTGGAGAATATGGCAGTTCAGGGGGAGAGAAGATCTTATGGAATATGCCCGTACAAGAAGTATTCCTGTGCCTGTGACTAAGGACAAGCCGTATTCCAGTGATCGAAACCTGTTGCACATAAGCTTTGAGGGTGGAATCCTTGAAGATACCTGGAGTGAGCCCCTGGAGGAGATGTTTGTCCTCTCTGTTTCGCCTGAAAGGGCACCTGATCAAGCCACCTATATTGAAATTGAGTTCAAAGAGGGAAATCCGGTCGCGGTTAATGGAGAGACCTTTTCCCCAGCCTCTCTTCTGGCCTATTTAAATGAGTTGGGGGGAAAGAATGGGATTGGCCGTGTAGACATG
>DATKYC010000138.1:0-3694 GCA_035528695.1 Acidobacteriota bacterium
CCCGCAAAGGAGGATGAAAAGTGAGCTTGACGATGGTAGGGATTGTCGGGATTGTCATCCTCCTGGCAGTCTTATTCTTCTTGGGTATGCCCGTAGGTTTTGCTATGGGCATCGTGGGCTTCTGCGGATTCTGGTACATAGTCTCCTTCAAGGCAGCCCTCAGCATGGTGGGCGCTGATATATGGGACATATTCTCCAAATATGGACTCACTGTGGTACCGCTCTTTGTGTTTCTGGGGTACGTCGCCTTCAACTCGGGAATAGCTGAAAGGCTATATAAGGCTGCATACCAGTGGTTCGGTCATTGGCGGGGCGGGCTTGCAATAGCCACCATCGGTGCTGACGAACTTTTTGCTGCTATCTGTGGCTCCAACACCGCCACGGCAGCCACCATGGGCGCCGTGGCCTTACCTCAGATGACCAAGTATAACTACGATCCGCGCCTAAGCACCGGCACTATTGTGACCGGTGGCACCCTGGGGACGGTTATGCCTCCCAGTGTGGTGCTGATTATTATCGGTTTGCAAACAGAACAGTCCATAGTCAAACTTTTTCTAGCCGGCATCTTGCCTGCAATCCTGTTGGGGCTCCTGTTTGTGCTCACCATCTTTGTCATATGCCGAATATACCCTCATTTTGGTCCAGCCGGACCAAGGACAACTTTAAAAGAGAAGATAAGATCCCTCACCGGTGTCATTGAGGCGATTGTCATATTTATCTTGGTTATCGGCGGTTTATACACCGGGAAATTTACCCCTACTGAAGCAGGGGCTGTGGGTGTGTTTTTTGCACTCCTCGTTACAGTCCCATTTGGGAGGCTTACATGGAAAGGTCTTCTAAATTCTGTGAGGGACACGCTTAAGATATCCTGTATGGTATTCTTTCTTGTCACCGGAGCGATCATTTTTGGTCGCTTCCTGGCAGTGACGAGACTCCCTTTTATGGTGGCGGATTTTGCTGCCTCGCTTGAGGTATCCCGTTATGTAATTCTGGCATTTGTATTGTTCATCTATCTAGTAGGGGGTTGTTTTATGGACTCCCTGGGGTTTTTGGTCCTCACCATCCCCATCTTCTTTCCTTTGGGGATAGCGCTTGGTTTTGATCCAATCTGGTACTCAATCATATTAACCATGGTCACTACGATGGGCGCAATTACCCCGCCGGTAGGTGTCAACATATACGTCGTTAAGGCATTGGCCCCGGAAATAGAACTCGGCACTATTTTCAAGAGTGTGAGCTTTTTCTTATTGGCCTGCATCATATCTATGGTGATCTTAATAATTTTTCCTGAAATTGTGTTGGTTATACCAGGACCCGGCTAGCAGGTATTAGGGCTGAATGGGATTTCAGCCGGTTTGGTTCGAAGCACTAACATGAAAACTTACGGGGCTCGGCTCTAGAGGAGAGGAATTCATGAGAATGAGTTTTATGCCAACTGTAAAGACAGAGAAAGAACTCGGAGAACTTCAATTAGAAGGTCTCAAGTGGACGGTTAACCATGTATACCAGGGGTCTCCTTTTTATAGGAGTAAGATGAACGATGCGGGTGTGAAGCCAGGAGACATCGGTACGCTAGATGACCTCAAGGAACTCCCATTTGCCACAGCCGATGATTTACGGGATGGTTATCCGTTCCCTCTTCTCTCTGTGCCGTTCGAGAAGGTCGTGCGTATCCATGCATCCTCCGGAACTACGGGCAAGAGGAAGGTCCTCTGTTACACCCAAAAAGATATCGATGACTGGACCCATTTTTTTGCCCGTTGTTACGAAATGGCCCAACTGACCCCCGAGGATCGGGTGCAGATCGCCGTCGGGTATGGAGTCTGGACGGCCGGGGTCAGCTTTCAGGCGGGGTGTGAGGCCTTTGGCGCGATGGCTGTTCCTGCAGGGCCTGGGAACATGGATATGCAGTGCCAGTTCCTGGTGGACTTCCAGAGCACTGTGATGTGTTGTACCTCATCCATGGGGCTTTTGATGGCTGAAGAGGTAAACAGGAGAGGTATCAAGGACAAGATAAATCTTAAAAAAATGATCTTCGGATCCGAGCGCTCCAGTGATGCCATGCGAAATCGTATTCAAGACTTACTTGGGCTTGAACACCTGTTTGATATACCGGGCATGACTGAGCTTTACGGTCCTGGAACAGGCCTGGACTGTATCTATCACACCGGTATCCACTACTGGGCGGACTATTACATTCTGGAGATCCTTGATCCCGAGACACTCAGACCGGTCCCTGTGGGGGAAACTGGAGAGATGGTTGTAACCACCTTGAAAAAGGAAGCTGCACCCCTGATTCGTTACCGCACGAGAGACCTCACAAGGCTGGTGCCCGGAGAATGTCCATGTGGGTCCATCCTTCCGCGGCATGATCGGCTACTGGGACGCTCCGACGATATGATAATCTTCAGGGCCGTGAACATCTATCCCGGACAGATCGACCACGTGCTCTCTGGCATAAGTGGAATTGGAAGTGAGTTTCAGGTCATACTCGACAGAGGGAAAGATGGACGCGATTATATGACACTGAAGGTTGAGCGGGATCAGGGCGTTGACACCAGCCATGACCCTGAGTTGAGCAAAAGGATAGGTGAAGAAATAAAAAAGCAGGTCCTGGTTAGCGCGAATGTCGAGCTAATGGAATACGGATCGTTGCCGCGCTCCGAGAGAAAGAGCAAGCGGGTATTTGATAATAGAGACTAAAGGAATGGAAAAGGGTGAAGGTGGGGTTATGAGGCCTTTTCTTCGGTTCCGAGGTTCCCGACCTGGTCTTTTCTACAACTTATCTACGGGGGAGTCCTGCCCCCTCCGCATTCCCGACTTCGTCGGGCTGCGGTTTCCCCCGCTGATAAGTCGTGAAAAGGACGGCGGTCTCCCACCAGTCACCTTAGAAAAGACCTCGTCCCCCCACCGAGGCACTTTAACGCACAGGTAATGCTCTCAATGTGGAAGACGGTGCAACAAGAGAGTAATACTCCCAGTCGGAGGCAAGATATGAAGAAGTTCGCTTACTATCAGCCACAGACCCTCCAAGAGGCCTTCGGATTGATGGATAAGCTAAAGGGTCGTGCCAGGTATGTTGCAGGGGGTACGGATGTCATTGTGCGTCTCAAGCAGAAGGCGATTGAGCCCCAAGCCCTTATTTCCCTGACCCGGATAGATGCATTGAAGGGGATCACCCACGATGGTGGAGTATCATTGGGAAGCATGACCCTCCTAAGGGACCTGGAGAGAGACCATACCATTACCCGTGATTACCCAGCCTTGGCACAGGCGGTAAAGGTGCTGGCAAATCCCCAGGTCAGAAACGTGGCCACAGTGGGCGGGAATCTCTGCAACTCCGCCCCATCTGCCGATTCCGCACCCCCCCTGATGGTCCTGGAGGCCCGTTTAATACTGGAAGGACCGGACGGACTGAGAGAAGTCCCTATTGACGAGTTCTTCACAGGACCCGGAGAAAACTCTATGGGCCCGAGCGAGATCCTCAGAGAGATAAGTATCCCTGAAAAAGCGGCCCGCACCGGAATGGCCTTTTTAAAAATAGGGCGTGTAGCGCAGGACATTGCTGTTGCCAACGCCGCGGCACTTGTTGTCATGGACGGTAAGATGTGCCGCAAATGCCGGCTGGTTTCAGGTGCAGTGGCACCTATCCCTTTGAGGCTCACACGCACTGAGGCACTCCTGGAAGGAAAAG
>DATKYC010000139.1:0-7060 GCA_035528695.1 Acidobacteriota bacterium
ATCCAGAAACTGCCGTATGGTATCGTGGTGCATTTCAACAAGCTTCTCAAGTCCTTCCAGGGATGAGAAAATTGTCCCGAACCGGGCCGGGAGCACGGGAGACTGGCGCATTGCCTGCTCTATCACCTCCTCGTGGCGGCAGGCACGAGGTCCAACCCAGGAGATGTCCTTCATCCTCGATTCCGCCGAAGGACCGCAAAATTCCTCAATGGATACCTTGCTCAACACTGCAATGATATCCTTGAAGACCCGGTGTGAGACCAAATATCGATCGTCCAGGCCACCGGCGTTGAGGACGGGAGGCATAGGGGGACGTGCAAAGCAGAAAAGATAGATTCCCTCGCCTTTAGCGAGCTCTACTCCTATGCTGTCGGAATCATTGGGCATGATGATCCTCCCTGTTCACCACCGGAGCCTCCGATATACAAGCCTCTTGAACCACGGCGCACAGTTCATTGAACTTTACCGGTTTGGTGAGGAAATCAAACGCACCTATCTCCATCGCACTTCTAGCTGTATCTTGAGAACCGTAGCCGGTGAGGATGATGACCTGGATTGCTGGATCAATCCCCTTAATCTCTCTTAGAACCTGGATACCGTTGTAGTCGGGCAGGTTCAAATCCAGTATGACGATGTCCGGCCTAATCCTGGCTGCAATACGGACCGCATCACTGGCCCTTGCTGCTGTTGCGGTTTTGTATCCATCGCTTGAGAGAATTCTTTCGACAATATCGAGTACTTGCTCATCGTCTTCCACAATGAGTATGGTCTGTTTTCTTTGTTTCGAATTCTTTTTCATAATGAACCGGTCTCTTTCTTTCGAGGCAGCACAATTTCAAGCACCCCATTCCGAAAATGTTCAACGCACTTTTCAATATCCACCTCAGGTGGCAGCGCGATTTCCTCTCGAAATTCCTGGTCCCCCCTCTTGGCAAAAATCGAATACCTCTCAGCGCCCATTTCCAGCAAGACATCCCCCCGTCGAAATCCGCCCAGATCAATAACAATCAATACTTCCTCAGCCTCATGGAAGACATCAATTAGCGGCCCTTTTATCTTCTTAAAAAGAGGCTTTGTCTGGAATACCCAGTTCCGGGGCTTTTTGAAAAGCCCGGTCGGGAACGTGGGCGCAGCAGATTGTCTCCTCTGTTCGGACCGCAAACCATGGCCACTGCCGAATTGCACATTCAGGGTGGAGCCCGAGAGTAACCGGGTACCCTGGCGGTTCTCTTCTCGTTTGCGTCGTTCTCGGGACACATCAGCCATGGTCCTTGGCGGAATCGACCGCTTCATGGCACTGAGCCCCGCTTCTCTCCGCAATCCTTCACTGCTGAACCTCTTCTATGGTGCTTAGCAGGTCTTCTCTGGTAACTTGCAGGTTAATCTTCCCCTGCGTTTCTTCACCACCTCCTGCTTCCACTACCCGGCGAAGGGCTTTGAACGCGGCCTTATGGCAGACCCCGGCGATATCGGCGCCACTGAAACCCTCTGTTCTGGAAGCAAGATCATTGCTGTTGATCTTTTGTGAACACGGCTTGTTCCGAAGATGTATCTCGAAGATCTCCTTGCGCGCTTTTTCATCCGGGATGGGGGTCTCCACCTCGTCATCAAAGCGGCCCGGTCTGAGCATAGCCGGATCAATCATATCGGGTCTGTTGGTCGCTCCGAGCACCAGGACCCCTTTCAACTCTTCGATCCCGTCGAGTTCCGACAGGAACTGGCTGAGGACCCGCTCGGCGACATGCGAATCGGACGAACCGGCACTCCGCACGGGAATCAAGGCATCGATCTCGTCAAAAAAGATGATACATGGTGCAGCCTGCCTTGCCTTGCGAAACATCTCGCGTACCCCTTCCTCCGATTCACCCACATATTTGGAAAGGAGGGCAGGGCCTTTCACAGAAATGAAATTTACCATGCTTTCGGTGGCGATCGCTTTGGCCAATAACGTCTTCCCGCACCCGGGCGGACCTGTCAGGAGAATGCCTTTGGGCGGTTTGATCCCGGCTTTTTCAAACAGATGGGGGTAGTTCAGGGGCCACTCAACCGCTTCTACCAGACGCTCTTTCAGCGCTCCGAGGCCTCCCACATCCTCCCATCGGACATTGGGAATCTCAACAAACACCTCCCGGATGGCCGAGGGTTCAACCTCTCGTAGTGCAGACAAAAAGTCGTCCATGTGCACTTCGAGCTTCGAGAGTTGCTCGTAAGGTATGCTTGTGAGGGCAAAATCAATGTCCGGCATGATGCGGCGCAGACAGATCATCGCCGCTTCCCGGCAAAGGGCCTCAAGGTCAGCCCCCACAAAACCGTGGGTGATCTCTGCCAGGTGGACCATGTCCACATCTTCGGCCAAGGGCATGCCACGGCTGTGGATTTCCAGGATCTCCAGCCTCCCGTTACGGTCGGGGATAGGGATGGTAATCTCCCTGTCAAAACGGCCTGGTCTTCGAAGCGCCGGGTCCAGGGCATTGGGGATGTTGGTGGCTGCAATGACAATGACGTTCTGGCGTTTGGTGAGCCCATCCATCAAGGCGAGGAGTTGAGCCACCACCCGTTTCTCCACATCCCCCACCACCTTTTCGCGTCTGGGCGCAATCGCATCGATCTCGTCCAGGAAGATGATGCTCGGGCTTTTCTGGCTTGCCTCCTCGAAGATCTTTCGCAGGTGGGCCTCGCTCTCCCCGTAAAATTTGTGCACCACTTCAGGACCGTTCACGGAAAAGAAGTTGGCCTCGGTCTCGTGCGCGATGGTCCGGGCTATAAGGGTCTTCCCGCATCCAGGAGGGCCGTGCAGAAGAACGCCCTTGGGTGCCTCAATGCCCAGCCGCTTAAAGACCTCCGGATAGCGCAGGGGAAGTTCGATCATCTCCCGTATACGCTGGAGCTGGGGTTTGAGCCCTCCTATATCTTCGTATGATACTGCGCGGCCTTTTTCCCCCTCTCGAGCCTTTCCGATCACAAGCTGGGTTGTGGGGTTAATGAGCACAGGTCCTACTGGGGCGGTGCTTTCCACCCTAAAATCGGCTGATCGGCTACCGAACAGTGTGGCGCGAATCCGATTTCCCTCCATTACGGGTAATCCATCCAGGAGGCTGCCGATGTACTTCAAGTCACGGCCGTCAGGGGTGATGTCTATTGGGGCGAGTTGTATTCGTCCCGCGGGCCGACAGGTAATCTTGCGGACCACCACGAACTCGTCGAGTCCTGCCCCTGCGTTCTCCCGGGTAAGCCCATCCAGTTGAACCCGGGACTGACCCCGGAGCTCCTTATACGCCGGCATCGCCTTGCATACGGTCTTCCTTTTCCCCGTAACCTCCACAATGTCACCGATGGCCACCTGCAATTTTTCTAAATCTTCCGGTCCCATGCGGGCGAAGGCCCGCCCTACATCCTTACCAAGACCTTCCGTCACCTTGAGTTTGAAAGTCGATTTGTCAGTTTTAGTCATCGCAGAAACTCCGATTTTGGATTGTTGATTGATGATTTGAAACTCGAAACTTGATACTTGAAACTTGAGAATACCGGCTTATTTGCACTTCTGATGAATGCATTAAGATTTGGGCCAGGTTTCTCGATAATTTCAGTTTTCAAGCCCCTGGTTTCCAGCCTCCAGTTTCCAGTTTCAAGGCTAACCTCCCTAAATCCCTAAATTCCTCAATTCCTAAATCCCTCAATCATCGATCTCGTCACCTGTTGCACTTTATCTCCAGGATGCCGTTGTTACATGACACAGACATCTTATCCCTTGGATAGCTCTGTGGGAGCAGCACTTCCTTGCGGTACTTCTTGTCACCTTTCTCCGCGTAAATGGTCAGCAAATCATCCTTGACATCGAGCTTAACATCGTTGGCGCTGATGCCAGGCATTTCGGCCACAACCAGCGTGTGATCTTCCTCCTCAAAGACATCTACTACCGGCTCACGGACCTCATGCACAACGGTTTCCCCTGATTCCTCATCTTTCCGGATGTTCCCAAACGGCTCCACCTTAACACCTTTATCTCCCATCCCGACCTTGACTGAAAAGCCATAGACACCCTTAAGACCCTTTTCACTACCTTTCCACTGTATATCTCCTGTCTTGGAAAGCTGTTCACCCTTTTCAGCCAGCTCCCCTAACTTTCCCACGAGATCTGCGAGCCCCCCAAATATACCCTCGAGGTTGCCCCTGCCCCTAGACTCTCTATCATTTTTCTTGCTCATGACTCCTCCTTTTGTACAGATAGTCCCGATTGCTTCAGTTTTGTATGAATCGTCTTGTAATCAATCTGAAGTATCCGGGCCGCTTTTGCTTTATTTCCTCCTGTATGTTTGAGCACCTGAATCAGGACCTCTCGCTCGACGGTGACGGTATGGCGGCCGACTATCTCTTTAAGCGAAAGGCCTTCCCAGGGCATCCCTTGAATTTCACCAATTGAAGCCAGCCCGGGAGCAGGTGCCCTCTTCATATCAAGATGCTTCTCGGTTATCCTATCATTGGCCAATAGCACCGCGCGGCGTATGGTTGACCGGAGTTGCCGGACATTGCCCGGCCAATCATAATCAAGCAAGGCCTTAACTGCGGATTCCGAAAACCCTTTCACATTTTTACTTAGCTCTACACTGGTGGTCTCAAGAAACCGTTTGGCCAGGTAAGGGATATCTTCCTTGCGTTCTCGAAGTGGCGGGATCTTGATCGTAAACTCATTCAACCGGTAGAAGAGGTCCCTGCGGAATGAGTTCGATACAACTGCTGCCCCAAGGTCCTGATTGCTGGCGACCAGGAGACGGACATCAATACTCAAGGCATTGGTGCCGCCAACCCGGTAAACCTTTTTTTCCTGAAGCACGCGCAGGAGTTTTGCCTGAGAGCCTAAAGGCATGTTTGAGATCTCATCCAATAATAATGTTCCACCTTTGGCCACTTCCAATTTTCCCTTCTTTTGAGACATTGCACCTGTGAAAGCCCCCTTTTCGTGACCAAACAGTTCGCTCTCCAAAAGCGTCTCTGGAATTGCCCCGCAATCGATAGCGAGAAAAGGCCCTGATGAACGATTACTGGCAAGGTGAATTGCCCGCGCAACAAGCTCCTTTCCGGATCCGGTTTCTCCCAGAATGACTACGGTAAAATCCGATTTTGCCACTCGATTCACGTCGGAGATGAGCTTGCCCACCGCATCACTTGGTCCCATAATTTTACTCAAGGAGACGCTTTGTTCAAGCTGGCTGGAGAGGTTTCGGATCTTTCGCTTAAGCTCCCGTTCAGCCATGGCCCGGTGAACGATCCTGACCACCTCGTGGTGCTCGAAAGGCTTGGCAAGGTAATCGTGAGCCCCTGACCTCAACGCCTCAACAGCCCCATGAATATCCGCGTGAGCGGTTATCATAATAACGGGAAGGTCAGGGTCCAGTTCCTTTGCCCTCTTGAGGACCTCCATCCCATCAATACCGGGCATCTTGATATCTGACAGCAGCACTTCGGGCATTTCTGAGCGGATCATCTTGAGGGCCGTTTCCCCATCGTGGGCCACCAGGGCCCTAAACCCTCCCTTCTCCATGAGACGCGAGAGGATCTCACAGATATATTCCTCATCGTCAACGATCAGAATCTGGGCATTGTTTTCTTCCATATGGTCTACCTCCCCTTGTTACATGGTCGATTGATCGGGTAAATAACTCGGATATCTCTATGTAGCCGGTCCCCTAATGAGTGAAGCATCCCCAGAAAGAGGACTCCGGTCTCCCCACCACAAAGGGTACTGTTGATCCGATCGGCGATGAATTGATCACGCCTTTTCAGTATTGAATCGCTCAAGGCCTTCTGGCGGGCTTCAATTTTGGCCGCCTCATTGGTATCCCCTGCGGCCATAACCTGTTTGATGAGCTGGTATTCTTCCACCAGTAGCTCCGAAGATTCGGTCCCCATGATCGTGGCGCCCCTTTCCATCAAGCGGAGAAGGAGCCTATGGTTCCGGCTTTCCGCCCTTACGAGGTCTCCCACAAGCTCAGCCTCCCGCCCGCATACAGGCAACCCGTCCTGGTACAAACGAACCTTTTCATATGGGGGCAGGTCCAGGCGAGCTATTACCTGTTCGATCTCGGCCCACATTCTATTCGTCAAATCTACTTTACGCTTCCAGGATTTTAGCCCAAGCTTCTGGAGTGTCGCACGCCTTACCGACTCACTGAGCCCTCCCATATCCGCCTCGGTATGGATGATGGGGATGTAGATCAGCGTTCTTTCAAAAACCTTGGGGTTCGCACCTCTGCTTATTGTCTTCATGATCTGCCGGTATTTGCCTGACTATGGAAACATATCCATGGTATTAAGTCTATATTTTTATGGTATAAATTCCATTATAAACCAGATTTTCCCATACATGGAAAGTGTTGAGCCCTGAAGAAAGCCCTGTAATGCAGCTCTTGTGAGAAAGGCACGCTGGGCGTACCAAGGCTCACACGCGTTGAACAGTCATAGACTAACTACAATTTTTGTGCCAGGTAGTTGCTTGGAGAGGCGGGTTCTTGTATCGGCGAGCAAATAATAATTGATGGGGTTCTTTACTTAGGGCTCAGATCTTCTCGAACCAGAGGCGCATCCAGCACCTCCCGTACCTTATGCGCCACTTCTTCCGGTGTGAAGGGCTTCTGGAGAAAAGGCACCCTCCTATCCAGTGCGCCATTCCGGCCAGTGCTATAGTCCACGGCCCCGGACATGTAGAGCACCTTCATATCACTTCGTAGTGGGTGTAGACGTTCTGCCAGCTCCAGACCGCTCATACCAGGCGTCAGCACTTCGGTCACCATCAGGTGAATCGGACCATCGTGCTCTGCGCTGACCTTAAGGGCCTCATCACCGTTTTGGGCCTCCAGAACGCCGTATCCATAACCCTGGAGAATTCTCTTAAGTGGATCCCGAACCATATCATGACCCTCCACTAACAACACAGTCTCTGAACCATAGGGTGGCTCCATGGAGGCATGCTGTTTCTGTGAAGGCTGCTTATCCCCTTTGACACAAGGCAAATAGATCTTGAAGGTCGTGCCCTGTCCGGGCTCGCTGTAAAACTGTATGTGGC
>DATKYC010000140.1:0-3064 GCA_035528695.1 Acidobacteriota bacterium
TAGTCCTGTTTATGCCTGGTGGGGTCATCGGGTTGGCAGAGGAGAGAGTGAAGATCTTCCGATCCAAGCGCATGGCGGGCGGGGCTGAGGAATCCACCCATACGGAGAGTCCTTGATATGTCAGGCGAAGCTATCCTCAAGGTGGTGAGACTGAACAAGTCCTTCGGCGGGCTGAAGGCCACAAATGATGTCGACTATGAAATGACGACACGCGAGCTTTCTGCCATCATTGGCCCCAACGGGGCAGGGAAAAGCACTTTTTTCAATCTAATGACAGGATACCATAAAGTTGATTCGGGAGAGGTATACTATAAAGGCAAGGATATTACTAATTGGCCCCCACATAAGATAGCCCGTTTAGGTATTGCAAGGGCCTTTCAAATTAGTAATATTTACCCTGCTCTAACAACTTATGAAAATACACGACAGGCTATTTTGACGGAACAAAACAGGACCCTTAATTTTTTCACTCCCGCCGAACGACTGGCCAAAAAGGAGACCTTAGAGCTCCTTGAAATCACGGGCCTTTCCCACCATGCAAATATGATGGCGGGCAATCTCTCCCAGGGAGATAAGAAACGGCTGGAACTGGCAATTGCCTTGGGGAGCAAACCTCAATTGGTCTTTCTGGATGAACCAACAGCCGGGATGTCCGGAGAGGAGACCCGTGAAACCATGGAACTGGTTGCACGCCTGAACAAAGAGATGGGTTTGACGATTCTCTTTACAGAGCATGATATGTCCGTCGTGTTTGGGTACGCCCGCAGGCTTACCGTCTTACACCAGGGGACTGTTATCGCTGAAGGCACCCCAGAAGAGGTCAGGGCGAATGAAAGAGCACAAAAGATCTATCTTGGAGAGGAAGCATGATACTGGAGGTCCAGGATATAAACACCTTTTATGGAACAAGTCATATCCTTTTTGATCTTTCACTCTCTGTAGATGGCGGTGAAATCGTCTGCCTTTTGGGACGAAACGGGGCAGGCAAGACTACAACTATGAGAAGCATTATGGGACTTACCCCTCCTCGATCAGGACGTGTGCAATTTCATGGGGAAGATTTGAGGGGTAGGCCGCCCTATTACATCGCTCAAAAAGGCATGGGATATGTCCCCGATAATCGCTTGATCTTTCCTGACCTTACTGTGCGTGAAAATTTAGATCTTGCCTATAAAGTCCCCAAAAACTTTGATGGCGAGCCATGGACCGTTGACAGGATTTACGAACTTTTCCCTCTTCTAAAAAAACTGGCCAAACGTTTGGGCGGCTACCTCAGCGGTGGAGAGCAGCAGATGCTTACCGTAGGTAGGACCCTTATGGGAAATCCTGACCTGCTTCTCCTCGATGAGCCCGTGGAAGGATTGGCGCCTCTGGTGGTTAAGGATCTGGGCAAACAGATCTTGAAGCTGAAAGACATGGGAGAAACCATTCTCTTTTCAGAGCAGAATGTCCGATTTGCCACCATGACGGCCGAACGGGCCTATGTGATTGATACAGGAAAAATCAGATATCAGGGAAGCATCGAGGAGCTTAGTGCCAATGAGGAGATAAAGAAAGAATACCTTATGATTTAAAATAAAATACATACTCTCCTTGGAGAGCATGGTCTGTCTTTTCTATCAACAGTCACAGTCTATCAGGGAGAAATAAGCACACCATCCTTTTTGATGCTGTCTACGGTCAAATAAAAAGCGCTCATCATTCTCGACAACTTGGAATAGACTAAAACTGATCGATACCATTGCCTAGAGCCATGACCATAGGAACCCTGCCGGTTCTTTGCACATCCTCTTCGACAAATTCCCTCAGTTGTATTAATAGTACGTATGAGATCATTTCGATGATGTATAGAGGTTAAGTGATGCAGAGATTCGAGAATCTTGATGTCATCATTGCTGATGTCATGGCGAGCCATGGTAAATGGCGCGCCAATAAGCCAGCCGTCATCTGTGATGGCAGGCGCATTCCCTGGGGAGAGTTCAATCAGAGGATCAATAAGGTTGCCAACGGACTGATGAAGCTTGGCCTACAAAAGGGTGACAAGGTCAGCCTGCTCATGGCCAATAGGCCTGAGACGCTGGAGATTCTTTTCGGTACGGTCAAGGCCGGTGGTGTCATCGTTCCCCTTTCGGCCATGGTGCCGGGAGATTCCCTTGCCAGGATGGTCATCGACTCTGATTCTAAGTTCCTTTTTGTCGGCCCCGGATTGCGAGAGGTCATAGGTCCTTATCGTCCAGAGCTAAAAAATATTGCCAAGGAAGGCTTCTTCGTCGTGGGAGAGAAGGCCGATGAGTGGAATGCATACGAACCGCTACTAGATGAGAGTTCGGACGAAGAACCCGGCGTCAAGCTTATCTACGAGGACTCCTTCAATATCATGTACACCTCCGGCACCACCGGTGTGCCCAAGGGAATCCTCCACTCCCACCACAACCGGACACAATTCGCTTCTATGTTTGCCATAGATTATAGGATTGATTCCAGTGCCATAACCATCATAACAACCGCCCTTTACGCTAACGGCACTTGGTTGACCATGCTTCCCACGGTCTTTGTCGGGGGCACCCTGGTGATTATGACCAAGTTTGAACCCAAGGATTTTCTGGAACTGGTTCAAAAGGAAAGGTGTACCCATACTTTCATGGTGCCTAGCCAGTTCACGGTCCTCTTGGAGCAGCCCGACTTTGATCGCTATGATTTAAGCTCCATGCGAATTTGGAACTCGGCCGGTTCACCCCTCCGGGCGCAGACTAAGCAGGAGGTGGTAAAAAGATTCAGCGGAGAGCTATTGGAGCTTTGGGGGTTGACCGAAGGAGTAGCCACCACCCTGAAGCCGGAGGACATGGAAAGGAAGATGGATTCCGTGGGGCTTCCGCTGGTAGGATGGGATGTGGCTATAATCGACGATAAGGGGCAAGAGCTTCCCAGAGGCGAGGTCGGTGAGATTGTTGCTTTCAGCTCGTGGATTATGCCCGAATACTATAAACTCCCGGAAAAAACTGCTGAGGCAATCTGGCTTGACAAGCAGGGGAGGACCTTTCTCAAGACAGGCGATATGGGAAAG
>DATKYC010000141.1:0-2596 GCA_035528695.1 Acidobacteriota bacterium
ATGTGTCCGCAAATCTGCGGGCTCAACTGGTCTCCTTTATCCAGCAGGTCAGGTCATTAGACCTCAAGAAGGCCCCATCAATTAGCGAAACCATTGACTGGGCCAGAGTGTTAATTCTTCTCCATTCATCAGCCCTGAATCCCGACGTCATCCGGGATACACTTAATGTTTTTTTGAAGTTTGAAGATGACATAGAGGTCGTCAAGGGACATCTTTACGAGATGGCGCGAAAGGCCACGAAAGAAGTTTGAGGACCAACGGATGGAGGAGGTTGTTCACAATCTGATTATTGCCCTTAGGAGCTCCGGTGTGCGGATATCCGTATCGGAAAGCATGGATGCCATGCATGCGGTAAAGCTTGTCGGCTACAAGGACAGGCAAACCTTGAAAGACTCTCTTGGGGCTGCCCTGGCAAAATCCCAGCTAGAAAAAGAAATCTTTGAGGCCTGTTTCCAGCGCTTTTTTTCCCTTGATGATTTTTCAGACACGGAAACCGAGTCCCCACTTGCCCCGACAGTAGAATCCAGTGAACAAGACGCTCCGCTTACCCAGATGCTCCTTTCCGGTGACAATACCGGGCTTTCAATGTCCATGAGAGAGGCAGCGAAAAACGTAGACCTCAAAGGAATCAAATTTTTCACACAGAAGAGCCTATACATTCAGCGGATTCTCCGGGGTATGGGGATCGAGGGTCTGGATCGGGATATTAGAAGGCCCTCCGAAAAAGACAGTCCACCCTCGACCCAAAAGATACGTGCCATGCAGCAGGCAAGAGATCTCCTTTTTGAAAAGGTGAAAAATTTTGTTGAGCAACAATTTTCACTTTTCGCGGAATCTGCAACCGAGGAGATTATTGAAAAATACCTTAGGCACATGAGGCTGTCCAATCTGGAGCGACAGGATTTTCATCGGATGCGCATAATTATCCAGAAGATGGTGAAACGTCTGAACAACCTTCATTCAAGGAGAAGGAAGACCTCTAAAAGAGGTCACTTAGATCTAAAAAGGACTCTAAGGGAAAATATTGCCTATCAAGGACTCCTCTTTGAGCCCCGGTGGAAAAGCAGGAAGATCGACCGGCCCAACATCGTGGCCCTTTGCGATGTGAGCCGGTCCGTAGAAGCGGTATCCCGCTTCATGCTCCTTTTTCTTTACAGCCTCAACGAGGAAGTAGTGAGGGTAAGGTCTTTTATCTTCTGCTCTAATCTGGTTGAGGTAAGTCACATATTCGAGGAATATGAGGTTGAAGAGGCCCTGCTGAGGTTGCAAAAAGGAACCGGTGTAGGCATACGGTTTGGCCGGACCGATTACGGGCAGGCATTTCGAGATTTCAAACAAGAATGGCTCGATGTAGTAACGAATAAGACCACTATCCTCATCCTGGGAGACGCAAGGAATAATTACGGGGATCCGCACGTAGATACCCTGAAGTTGCTTCATGAGAGGAGCAAGAGAATTGTCTGGCTCAATCCAGAACCTCCCTCGCTGTGGGGCAGCGGGGATTCAGAGATGAAAAGGTACCTCCCCTACTGTTATCTCGGCAGGGAGTGCAGCACTGTCAATCACTTGGAAAGGGTAGTGGATTTTCTTTTGAGTACACGTGGTACCCCGTGACCTTCCGCTAACAACAGCCCGCACCCTCAGAACCCTTATCCCCTTTCTGCTCTACCACGCAACAGCAAGAAGAGCTATCGCGACCCAGGGCAGCATTTATGACCGCTGCGGCGCAGCCAACACCAGCCTGGACACTAACCGCCTCTGCCGGGCAGTTTCGGGCGCAAGCCCCGCACTCCATGCAGGCATCCCGGTCTTCAATCCTGGCATGCCCGTTATTCATACCCAGGACCGACTGAGGGCACACTATGAGGCACACACCACAACCCACGCATTTCTCCTGGTCAAGTACTAATGTTGCCACATTTTTGAGATACACCAGTTGACCCATATTCCAACCCCCTTACGCGATGAAGCGCGATCCAAGCCAAAAGCACAACCCAACCACGCCTGCCGCGACCTCTAAAGGCACGGCCCACTTCATTTCTTTCTTCACCCCTGACAGTGAAGTATAGGTGGAGGCGCCGGTGAAATTCATTGCAAGGTATGCCGCCAAAGCCGGAGCAAGAAAAAACCACCCCAGGACCTCCAGCCGACCAGGCCAAACGCCCAGATTTTCCATTCGGAAAATCGTCAAGATCAATGCGGCGAGGATGCCCACGCTCAGGCCTTTTAAGGAAAAGGCGCGGCCAGGGAGCAACGGCAACAGCAGAGGAGTTAACACTGCACCTGCAACCAGCGCACACATCAAGGCAATGACAGCAAATAAACCGTAGTTTAATGCGTTGGACCAGAATTCGAGAGGACCTCCCAATCCTCCTATGAGAAAGAAAAAGGGTGCTATTACAAGAGTCCATTTAAAAGCGCTCACCAGTTCAACCGGAATCAATACCGCCCTTTCCCAAGTGGTAAAGGTCTTCTGCCGCATCTCCGGAGTCGCTTTGAGACCTGCATCCAGAAAAGCTGGTAAATCGGTGGCTTCTATAGGTCCGTAGATAACTTTGAAACCCGAAAGTTTCTTTACCTGGTGGGCCGCAACCCC
>DATKYC010000142.1:0-6887 GCA_035528695.1 Acidobacteriota bacterium
CCAAACCATCAACCGTGAGGGCGTAACCGTTCTATTGGTGGAGCAGAACATGGAAATGGCCCTCAGCATCTCGCAAAGGGCCTATGTTATGGATGAGGGACGGATTCAGTCTTTCGGGCCCGCCCAAGAGATCCTGGCTGACGAAGAAATCCAACGTCGCTACCTATCCGTTTAGCAGTGGTTACCGGCAACTTTATATGAGGGGTCTACCTTCTCGCAAAAGTATGCAATTCGGGTGGGTTATTAGCCACAGATGACATAGTTGTGATACTGCTCGGTAAAAGATAATGCCGAGCCGTGTTTCTGCGAAATCGCGTAAAATATATGTGATATTTGATATCATCATCTATTGAAACTCCCCAACACTATGTTAGTCGCAATGGTTTTGGAAAACCCTGCCATGGCTAAAGGAGGTGATTTCAGGGAATTGCTCCTAAAAAGAAAAATGGTATAATTTTTTGGATAACTTCTAAACAATGAATAAAGGAGGAAAAAATGGGTATAAATGCTCTTCATACAAAATATTCCACCTGGGATGGCGCGGCACAGATGAAAAAATTTGCTAAGGGTTTTAAACCTGCGGACACCCCGATGCGCTTTGAGTATCCTGTGATCCCTGAATATCCCGCCTATAGAGGAGCGGGAACCCAGGGGGTGGATTTTGATAACAGGATAGACTTTGCGCGAATGAGGAATTACCGTGTGGCGCGCACCAAAGAACAGCTGAAGGCGTTTAATGTGGGCGCTGTTCTCTCCATTCAAGAGTGGAATACGCGTTACATTACAGGGACATGGACACCGGGCTGGACGACACCTTCATCTGGATTGCGCTATTGCATGCTGCCCGCTACGGCCGATAATCCCATATTATACGAGCAGGGAGAAATTGGATATCACACCCGTAATATGGCTCCCTGGCTTGACAAAGTAAAGGTGGCCATAACTGGAGCCGGTTGGAGCAGCATCATCATGGGCAAAGCGGCCCAACTTGCACAAAGGGATAAACTCGTTACCCAGATTATGGATGACATGAAGGACTACGGCGTTGCCAACGAAACCCTGGCCATAGATGTTTGGGATCCTGGCCTTGTCGAGGGGTTCCAGAACAAGGGTGTGAAAATAATCCCTGCCACAGAGCTTATGTTTGAGGCCCGGAAAATAAAAAATGAAGACGAAGTTGAATGTCTGAGGATAGCTGCAGCTATTGGTGATTCCGAGTTCCAAACCATGAAGGATATGCTTAAGCCGGGGGTGAAAGAAAACGAGATTATGGGAGCCATGCACAAGACAGCTTACGACCTGGGAGGCGAAGTTTACTCTGGTATGCTTGTTACTTCGGGCCCTTTCAGTTGGCCTAACTCCCGTTATACGACCGACCGGATCATTCGCCCTCACGACATTGTATATGCTGATGTATACAATACCACCTACAATGGCTACCATATCTGTTATTATCGGACTTTTAGTGTTGGCAAACCTCCGCAACAGCTTGTTGATGCTTACAACACGAGTCTGGAATGGCTCTATAAGGCCATCAGCGTCATAAAGCCGGGGGTAACAACTAAAGAAGTGGCTGAACAATGGCCTCCTTGCGAAAAGGATTGGAGCGATATCCTTGTAGCATATGAGGATCAAACTGCAGGGAGCAATTGGGCCCATGGTATAGGGCTGTCGCTGTATGAGCTTCCTCTGATTTGGCGCGGGTGTTCACTTGACTACCCGATCACCCTTGAAAAGAATATGACCTTTGCTATTGAAACCCAGCATGGGGTTCCCGGCATTGGCGGTGTCAGGATAGAAGAGATGATCCGTGTGACTGATGATGGGGTGGAGATATTCAGCCAGTGGCCGAGCGACGAAATCACGGTGGTAGAGTAATAAGACACTTATTTTGAAGGTCCCATGAATGAGGGAAGGCCACGGGATGGCCTTCCCTCTTCTTCACTGAAAGACTGGCCTCGAGCGGTTGGTATAATCTAGTTGCCATAAGATAAAACCGGTGGGCAGGAGCAATCAATGAGTGAGTATCAGGTAACACCTTTAAAAACGGGCACTATAGTGGTGGATAAGGGGGCGTATGTTACGCGCGGCATAGGGCTGGGGGAAGAAGTAGAGATACCTGCCACAGCCTGGTACATCACTGACGGCCAACACAAGATAATGGTTGACACAGGTATGTGCCACACCGAATTGGCAGACTGGCACCATAGAGGTTCGAGGCAAGAACCAGGTGAACCAGTGCACCAGAAGTTACAGGCAATTGGCGTTGATCCCGATGAAATAGAGCTTGTTATCTTTACTCATCTTCACTGGGACCATTGCCATAACTTGGACAAGTTCCCCAATGCGCGATTCATGGTGAGCGCTCGAGAATATGCTTTTGCCCTGGACCCTATCCCACCCTACTACAAGTCCTACGAGCATCATAAATTGGGAAAGAGCGCTCCTTTTATTGATATTCAGTTGGACACTGTAGAAGATGAAGTAGAAATTCTCCCAGGCATCACAGTTTTTCCCACACCAGGCCATTCCCCAGGACACCAGTCGGTCTCCGTGAATACCAATAGTGGAGTGCATGTGATTGCAGGGGATGCTGTCTTCTCCTACGAGAATTTGGCGCCGGCCAATGACCACCTCAGATTTACCATAATGGGTCGCTTTGCAGATATCGTTGCCGCTTGGCGGAGCCTTGAGGAGATAACACGGCGGGCCGACGTAGTCCTGCCTGGACACGATATGCGAACCATGGATGTAAAAGTCTATCCCGCAGTGGCTGACATTAATCCCGGAGGGCGGGTCTGAGCGATGAAGGTGACGTGCACCAGCTTACTGGCTGGAGCTCAAGAGGCCAGGGGCATAGCTGTGATAGTCGATGTCTTCAGGGCTTTCACCTGCACACCCATGCTTTTTTCGCTGGGCATTAAAGGGTCTATATTAGTGGCCACGCCCGAAGAGGCGTTCGCCTTAAAACACCATGACCCGAATCTGATCTTGATCGGCGAGGTGGGGGGAGCTCCCATTGAGGGATTTGACATGGGAAACTCCCCGAGCCAGATAATGCGCATGGGGTCTCACTTTTTCGAGGGTAAAATGGTGGTGCAAAGGACTTCGGCTGGCGTCCAAGGGGCCCTTGCTTCTTTAGATGTGGCTGATGAGGTGTTGCTGGGCAGCTACGTATTGGCCAAGGCGACAGCCCGCTATATTATGGCCAGATCACCGCAGCGTGTGAGCATCGTGGCCATGGGTGTACAGCTTAGAGAAAAAGCACCAGAAGATGAATGGTGTGCCCGCTACATCGCCCACTTGCTGGGCACTATGAATTACGATCACAATCAGGCCCTTCGTCAGATCCTTTTTCAAGAAACGACCCAAAAGTTCTTGAGAGGTGATAAAACCCAGTTCCCTCCGGAAGACCCCATCCTCTGCCTTCAGAGGGACATATATAACTTCTCTTTAAGGGTGGCCCGAGAACAGGAGTTCGTGGTTGTTCGGAAGGTACAGGGTTAGTGGGCTGTCCATCCCCCGTCGACGAGGAGGACATGCCCGGTGACCAAGTCGGAGGCCTCTGAGGCAAGATAAATGACTGCCCCAAAGACGTCTTTGGGTTGGCCAATGCGTTTTAGCAGTATCTTGTTAAGAACCATCTCTTTGAAGGCCGCGTTTTCGAACATGGGTTTCGTCATGGGTGTCTCGATGAAAGTCGGGGCCACAGCGTTCACATTAATATTGTACGGGCCCCATTCCAAGGCCAACACCTTGGTGACGAGATTAACCCCCGCCTTGCTGGCGCAATAAGCGGCCCGCAGTTCAATGGCTACAGTGCCAGTCTGCGAGCTAATATTAATGATTTTTCCCCGCTTCTGTTTAATCATGATTCGGCCCACAGCCTGACAGCAGAAGAACAGACCCGTAAGGTTAGTGTCGATGACGCGACGCCAATCCTCTTCCGTCACTTCCAACGCCGGTTTGGGAATGTTGATGCCAGCATTGTTGACCAGGATGTCTATACGTTTGAATGTGCGGTATGCCTGCTCGACACCGGATTTGATGTCTTCCAATCGTGTTATATCCATGGGGATGGCCAGGCTTCGTCGACCCTGTTGTTTCACCTCTTCAGCCGCTTCTTCCAGTTCACTAACAGCAAGGTCTGTAACGATTACATCGGCCCCGTACTTTGCTAAGCCCGAGGCCATATAACGGCCAATACCTCGACTTGCGCCAGTAAGCATGGCCACTTTGCCTTCTAAGGAAAATGTAGGATAACTCATAGGCTTCTCCAAATGAATGATCTACTAATTTCCTGGCATATTAGTAATAATGAGCTTTTGATGTCAAGCATTTTCAGCTTTAGCGGTGGGCCGCAGGGAGTCAAGAGCGTAAGTCTACTTAGGATGCATTTCCAAATACTTTCAACTAAGATATAGAAAGAGGCCCTCTTAGAGGGCCAAAGTAAGGAGGAGAGTATGAAGTATGAGAAGTTTGACTTGAGTGGAAAATCAGCAATCGTTACCGGTGCTGGTACTGGTATTGGCAAGGCCATCGCCGTGGGCTTGGCTCAAGCGGGGGCTGAAGTGGCCCTCATTGGCCGAAGATTGGAACCGCTTCAGGAAACTGAAAAGGAGGTAACAGCCAACGGGGTACAGGCGTTACTACTCCAGGGGGATATCGCGAACCTTGACTTCCAATCCCAGGCCGTCTCTCAGACGCTTGAGCGATTCGGGAAAATCGATGTCCTCGTTAACAACGCTGCAGTACTATTCAAGGGTCCTATTGAGGAGACCACCGAGGAAGAGTGGGACACTACTATGAACATAAACCTCAAGGGGAACTTTTTCTTCGCTCTGGCCGTAGGGCGGGAAATGATCAAGCAGAAAAAAGGGAAGATTATTAACATTCTCTCCAATTGCAGTTTCGTGGCCGAGCATGGCATCGGCACTTACTGTGTAAGCAAGGGCGGACTCCTAATGACCACTCGTTGCTTAGCCACTGAGTGGGGCCCTTATGGCATCCAAGTCAATGCCATCGGGCCGGCCTTTATCAGGACTCCAATGAATGACCCAGTGCTTGCCGACCCCCACTTCGTAGAGTGGAGCACCAACCGGATTCCTCTCCACCGCATGGGTCAACCGGAAGAGATGGTGGGAGCGGCCATTTACCTGGCCTCAGATGCCTCCAGTTTTGTTAACGGTGCCGTGCTGATGTTGGACGGGGGCTTCACGGCATGCTAAATGAATTAAACGCCGTCCACGAGCGCTCCGATAATGAAATGATTCTGTCTGTTAAAAATGAGCGGTAAAAATGAAGAGGGGGGATAGCCCATGTCAAAAACTGAAGAAATGTTACGGTCTGCCTTCGCAGGAGAATCCCAGACCAACCGCAAGTATCTGGCCTTTGCCGCCAAGGCCGATGAGGAAGGATACTCCCAGGTGGCCCGACTCTTCCGAGGGGCTGCGGAGTCCGAAACTGTTCATGCCCATAACTTTTTGAGGGTTCTCAAAGAGATCCACAGCACGAGGGAGAACCTGAAGGATGCCATTTCCAGCGAGACGAATGCGTTCCAAAACCGATACCCTGAAATGATAGAGGTAGCCACGGAAGAGGGGGACAAGGAAGCGGAAATGTTATTTCGATACGCCCTCGAGTCAGAGAAAATCCACGCCCGGCTTTTTAAAAGGCTGCTGGATACCCTTGAAACGCCCCAAGAGGACTATTCATATTACATTTGCGATGGCTGCGGGCACACCACGGAAAGAGAAACACCGGAAACCTGTCCCGTCTGTGGAACCAAGGGAGAGATGTACAAAGTAATCGATTAAATGAATATCTTCTCTCTAAATTTCGAATGACTCCGGAGTCGGCTCTCCCTGTTCAGGAGCGCCCAATCGTGATTATTTCCCGTGTTTTTCCACGCGCACCTTGCAGCTGATCCCGTGGGCGAGCATGTTTTCATAATTGCAGGCCCGCTCACAAATGGCCGCGATTCTACCTGAAGCCTCCCGCGTGGCGTATTGATAGGTCACCACCTTGAGAAACTTACCCACGTAAAGGCCGCCCGTGTATTTGGCCGCTTCCATGGTGGGCAGGACATGGTTTGTGCCGATGGACTTGTCCCCGTAAGCCACCGTCGTCTCCTCGCCCAGGAAGAGTGAGCCATAGTTGCGAAGATTATCCAGGTAATAATGCCAGTCTTCTGTCTGTACTTCTAAATGTTCCGGGGCCCAGGCATCGCAGACTTCAACTGCCTCTTCGGGTGAGTCGACGAGTATGACCTCGCCATTGTTTCCCCATGAGACCTCAGCCACCTCCCGTGTGGGAAGGGTTTTCAACTGCTCTTCCACCTCGGCCATGCTTTTTTCCGCCACACTCTTCGAAAGGGAGACCAAAGCCTGTCGGGAATTCGGGTCGTGTTCGGCCTGCCCGAGGATGTCCGCCGCAACAATGTAAGGGTCGGCCGTCTCATCGACAAGGACGAGTATCTCAGTAGGTCCTGCCAGCAGATCAATCCCCACGTGACCGAAGAGTTGCCGTTTTGCCTCCGCCACATAGACATTGCCCGCTCCAACAATCATGTTCACAGGTTCCAGACCCTCCATGCCGTAGGCCATCGCGGCCAGCCCCTGAACGCCCCCCATACAGTATATTTCATCGGCACCTGCTGCCACCATGGAATAGAGGGTGGCCGGATGAATACCCTGTCCCTGGGTCGGTGGTGTGCAGGCGACCACGCGTTTCACGCCTGCCACCTTGGGGGTAACAATGGTCATATGGGCCGAGGCCAGCATGGGATAGCGGCCACCTGGTATATAGGAACCGCTCGCCTCAACCGGGATGATCTTTTGCCCCAGGTGGATTCCGGGCAGGGTCTCCACTTCGAAATCGACAATAGC
>DATKYC010000143.1:0-4542 GCA_035528695.1 Acidobacteriota bacterium
GATAGATTTCATTATTCCCGGGAACGATGATGCTATACGGGCACTAAGACTAATATGCTCCAAGATCGCTGATGCGTGCATTGAAGGCCATAATCTTGCAGAAGAGCGGCTAAGAGCAGAAACTGAACAACGAAGAGAGCATGAGGCTGAAGTTGCGGTTCCATTACCTGAAGCAGGTGATGATGGGCCGGAAGTCATCATGCTTCCAAAAAGGGAAGATGTGGAAGCTGAGGATGAGAGCGCATTCCAGGAACCAGTTGCGGAATAAGAGGGGTTTGTTGGGTTTATTGGGTTTATTGAGTTTGTTGGGTTTAGGAGTGCAAACTTACGCAATACAGGTGGAGCTATGAATACAGTGAGATATAGGGAGGGAGATTTAAATTGACAATTTCTACTTCAGTAATAAAGGAGCTAAGAGAAAAGACCGGTGTTGGTATAATGGATTGCAAGATGGCGCTCAAGGAAACCGATGGTGATATAGGGAAGGCCATTGATTTCTTGAGGAAGAAAGGAATCGCTACAGCCAAAAAACGTGGGGGCCGTACCGCATCACAAGGCCAGGTGCAGTCTTATATCCATGCCGGAGGGAAAATCGGGGTCTTGGTAGAGGTAAACTGTGAGACCGATTTTACAGGTAAGACTGAGGACTTTACAAATTTCACAAAGGACCTTGCGATTCAGATTGCAGCAACCAGTCCAATAGCCATTGATCGAGAAAGGGTACCTGAGGATATCCTAGAGAATGAGAAAGAGATCTATGCCACCCAAGCGAGAGAATCAGGGAAACCCGAAAAGGTAATTGATAAGATTGTGGAGGGGAAGTTTAAAAAGTTTTTTTCTGAATCCTGTCTCCTTGAGCAGCCATTTGTAAAAAACCCTGACATGACAATTCAAGATCTGTTGAACGAAATAATGGCTAAGACAGGCGAGAATATTGTGATCAGGAGATTTGTACGGTTTCAGCTAGGGGAGTCCGATGGTTGATAGCCCTTCCCCCTTTAAGAGGATCCTGCTCAAATTGAGCGGAGAAGCGCTCATGGGTAAGCAGTCTTACGGCATCGACCCTTCCATGCTCGAGCAGATAGCCTCTGAAATATACTCGGTTCAAAAGCGGGGAGTTGAAGTGGCTATCGTGATTGGGGGCGGAAACATTTTCAGGGGTCTTCGATCCACTGCTTACGGTGTGGGACGCGTTGCGGCCGACCATATGGGCATGCTGGCAACCATTATAAATGCCCTCGCGTTAAGTGAAGTCCTTCAGCGTGCGGGAGCAGAGTCAAGGGTCATGAGCGCGATCGACATGATAAGGATTGCCGAACCTTACTCAAGGGACCGGGCTATCAGGCATCTTTCAGAAAACCGTGTCGTCATTTTTGGCGCAGGAACTGGTAACCCATACTTCACCACTGATACTGCGGCCGCACTTAGGGCTCTGGAAATTGATGCCGAGGTCCTTTTGAAGGCAACAAAGGTTGACGGTGTTTATGACTCTGATCCTAAAAAAAAGCCAGATGCCAAATTGTTTACTACGATCGGGTACCAGGAGGTTATTAAGAGAGGTTTGACTGTTATGGACCTGACTGCAGTATCCTTAGCCATGGGCCAAAGATTGCCCATTATTGTCTTCAACCTCACAGAAAAAGGCAATATTATCAAAGTCGTCTCTCGAGAAAAGATAGGGACTTTGATTTCAGGAGAAGAGCAATGAAGGAGGAAATCCTTTCAGAACTGCGGGAGAAAATGACGGGCACTGTAGATGCCCTCAAGCGAGATTTCAAGAGGATCCGGACCGGTCGCGCCTCTGCGGCCCTTCTAGATAACATCAAAGTCGATTGCTATGATACTCAAATGCCTATCGAGCAGGTCGCCTCGATCTCTGTGCCTGAAAGCCGCCTTATTACCATTCAACCATGGGATCAATCCATTATCGGTGGAATAGAAAAAAGTATCCTCAAATCTGAGCTGGGATTGACTCCCATGAGCGATGGCAAGATTGTAAGGATATCTATCCCCCCACTTACTGAGGAAAGGCGAAAAGAGCTGGCAAAATTGGCAAAGAAGATGGGTGAGGAGGGCAAGGTCTCTATACGTAATCATAGGCGGGAGGCTAATGAGATGTTCAGAGAGCTCAAAAAGGAAAAAGAGATTTCAGAAGATGAGCTTCATAAGTACTCTGATCGTGTACAGGAAATAACAGACGAATATATAAGAAAGATAGATGAAATCACCGCCCAAAAGGAAAAAGAGATCATAGAATTTTAAATACCAAATGCCGAAGTCGAAAACCCAAACCAGTGCCAGATATAAAATGCTCGAACAGAAGGCACTTCCCATGTGAGTTCTCCTGCCTAACGGAACAAGGCCCCTATCTGCTAAAAGGTCAAGTATAAGAGTTTTAGATTCCTTTGGTTGAAGATGAGATTTGACATTTTCATAAAGCTTTTGAGCATTACAAACTACAAAATCGCATCTAGTTTACTCAGCCCACAGCATTTCACTAGATAAATGACCTCACAAAATCCAAACAAAGTGCCAACACATGTGGCCATTATCATGGACGGTAATGGCAGATGGGCAAAAAAAAGGAACATGGGTCGCATTCGGGGACATCAGAAGGGTGCCGAGGCCATTAGGGAAATTGTAAAGGCCAGCCGTGAAATCAGAATCCAATGGCTTACCCTTTACGCCTTTTCCGAGGAGAATTGGAAGAGACCTAGAACAGAAATTGAGGCATTGATGAAGCTACTGAAGCGCTTTCTACAAAAAGAACTCAGAGAGATGCAGGAGAACGGGATTCGGCTCCGAACCATTGGAAGAACAGAGAAACTGCCTGAAGACACCAGGGTAATCCTTCTTGAGACCATTCGAAAAACCGAAGCCAACAGAGACATGACCTTGACGTTAGCTCTCAGCTACGGAGGTAGACAGGAAATCCTGGATACCATCAAAAAAATAGTCACAAAGATCGAAAACCGGGCAATGACAGTCGCTGATATTTCGGAGAACCTTGTCTCAGACCTTCTCTATCTTCCAGACATGCCGGATCCTGATCTGCTGATCAGGACGAGTGGGGAATACCGTATCAGTAACTTTCTTCTCTGGCAGATTGCCTATACTGAAATCTATATCACCTCCACCCTTTGGCCTGACTTCGGGAGAGAGGAGTTTTTGGCGGCTATTAGGGATTTCCAACACAGGGAGAGAAGATTCGGGGCAGCCGATTAGTAGTTAGGAATTTGCCGGCCAAGGGTATAAGATCAAAATGCACTTAAAGAGATGGCTTACTGGTTTAATATCCGCACCGATCTTGATCTTTTTGATAGGCTTTTCACCAAGATGGGTTTTTTACCTCTTCCTTTTTCTTGTATCTATTGCCGGCCTCACCGAGTTCTATAGACTAACTGCTTTTCGTTTACCAGGCCGTGTCCGCTGGTCGATCTACCTCCTCACATTCCTTCTCTTTGTTTCGATTTACCAAAGGCAAGTCCTTCTCACACCGGTGATCATAATCCTCTGGGCATTCGCTCCCATGACAATTTGCATGCTGATGTATAGTTCCGTAAGCAAGCAGTGGACTACGGAAATCGGCAAAGCGGTTTTAGGACCGATCTATGTGGGCCTTCCCCTTGCCATGCTTTTGATTATTGACAGGTACCCCGGGGGAAACGGAAATATCTGGATCTTTTTTCTTCTGGCTGTCATATTTGCCGCTGATACGGGTGCCTTTTATTGCGGAAGAAGCTTCGGCAAGCACAAACTTTATGAGCGCATCAGTCCCGGAAAAACCTGGGAAGGGGCGATAGGAGGGTTACTGAGCAGCCTCCTCGCAGCATTTCTATTCATGCGCATTGTTGCTTTGCACAAGGTGGACTTGGGCATCTTGATCCTTGTAGCGGCTCTTTCCATCGCGGGGCAGATAGGCGACCTTGCCGAATCCATGTTGAAAAGAAATAGTGAGGTAAAAGATTCAGGGCGCTTACTCCCCGGACATGGGGGAATCTTAGACAGAATTGATGGCCTTCTTTTTGCAGTTCCCATGCTCTATGTCTATCTCTTTTTCTATATAAGCTAAGAATGTATATTGTCCTGCCGGCGCTCCATGCTGACGAAACACACAGGCAGTGTCATGAAAAAAATAGCCGTACTAGGTTCCACAGGGTCCATTGGCGTCAATGTGCTGAAGCTGGTCCAATCTAACCCTGAAAAATACCGTGTTATAGCCTTGGCGGCAGGCATAAACATCGATCTTCTACTAAAACAGATTGATGATTTCCAGCCCATGGCGGTAGCGGTACTGCAAGAGGGTCTTGCAGAGGAACTAAAGAAACGCCTTATCAAGGGCAAATGTCCCCAGGTCTTCTATGGGGCAGAAGGCTTTATTCGGATTGCTACCCACGCCGAGGTGGATACCGTTGTTTCCGCTATAACGGGAGCAGCAGGGTTGTTACCCACCTACGAGGCCATCAGGGCAGGCAAGAGTATCGCTTTGGCCAATAAGGAGACGATGGTAATGGCCGGCCCTCTCGTCATGGCAGAGGCGAG
>DATKYC010000144.1:0-2052 GCA_035528695.1 Acidobacteriota bacterium
ATTCCTTTGCAAGAATACAGCCGCATCTGGCTGGGCGGCACGGGAAAGGGAATCGATCTCATCATTTTGGGAGCCCTCATCGTGGTCATTTGCGCTTTTGAACCCGGCGGCATTGTCGGCTTATTTAAACGGTTCAGCCTCCGGAAAGGAAAAGATTGATGGCGATCCTGGAAGTAAACAATCTCACCATGCTTTTTGGCAGCCTCGCTGCGCTAAAAGATATCAGTTTATCGGTAAAGCCCGGGGAGATTCTGGGGCTAATCGGGCCAAATGGTGCGGGGAAGACCACCTTCTTCAACTGTATCACCGGATATCTCGCATGCAGCGAAGGTTCCATTCATTTTCGGGGAAAAGAGATCACAGGTCTTCCCCCTCATCGCATCTGCCACCTGGGCATCTGCCGAACCTTTCAGATCGTCCAGATCTTTCAGGAGATGACCGTCCTGGAAAACGTGATGATGGGCTCTTTTTGCCGCGAGGCAAAGACCAGGAAATCGATGGCATTGGCCGAGGAGATCCTGGCATTTACCGGTCTGGCTGACAAGGGCGACCAGATCGCAGGCAGTCTGACCCTGGTAGACCAAAAGCGCATCGAACTGGCCAGGGCCATGGCTACACAGCCCGGGCTGCTGCTCCTGGATGAGGTCATGTCCGGGCTGAATCCAACTGAGATGGAAGAAGCGGTGGAACTTATTCGCAAAGTGCATCAAAGGGGGCTGCCCTTGATTGTCGTGGAGCACGTGATGGAGGTGATTATGAAAATCTCCAATCGAATCGCGGTATTTGACTCAGGCGAGCTGATCGCCGATGGTCCGCCCGAGAAGATTGCCCGAAACGAGCGGGTCATTGAAGCTTATCTTGGACAAGAATATAATGCTTAAGGTTCATGACATCTCCGTTCGATACACCATGATTCCCGTGCTGCACGAAGTCTCCTTCAAGGTCCAAGAGGGACAGACGGTGGCCATTGTGGGGGCTAACGGAGCAGGGAAGAGCACCATCCTCAAGACCATCTCAGGCCTCCTGCATCCTTTTTCAGGGACCATCGAATTTTTGGGTGAGGAAATCCACCAACTCCCTCCATTCACCATCACGGCCCGGGGTATCTCTCACATTCCAGAGGGCCGAAAAATTTTTAGCAAGCTCACCGTTATAGAAAACCTTCTTGTAGGTTCTCACGTGCGTAGTGATCAGAAAAAGGTACAAGAGACCCTAGAAGAGATGCTTTCCCTGTTTCCCATTCTGAAAGAACGGGCCTCGCAAAAAGGTGAGACCCTTAGCGGGGGGGAGCAACAACAATTGGCAATTGCCAGGGGCCTTATGTCCCAGCCCCGACTTCTCATGCTTGATGAACCTTCACTAGGATTGAGCCCGATTCTCTCCAATAAGGTCATCCAGACGTGCAAGGAGATCAGCCTTAAAGGGACCACTGTCTTGATCGTTGAACAGAAGGTCAAAGAAGTCCTGAAGCTGGTGAATCAGGGCTATGTACTTCAGACGGGGCGAATGGTCATGGAAGGCAAGGGACAAGAACTCCTTAACTCGGACATGATCCGCAAATCCTATCTAGGAATGTAGGCCAATATTCTCATCAATACGGCCTTACCCCCTTTCCCTTGAAGAGTATAAAGGGCTCCCTTAGGACGTCTCTGGCTATCCGCAGTAAGTGCCTTAGAACATCTTGCAGGGCGTCTCAAGCAGTAGATCAAATTCAGTAATGCCTCGAAAACCTTATGATATGAAAGGAGAGCACCATGGAAATCAAGGAATTGAATCGTCCCCCTCGGGAGTTAGTTGAAGGATTTCGCTCCGTTGGAACCAGTACCCTGGGAGACATACTGGACGGAATGGGGCTTGAAGGCGTTGTCTCCGGGATCAGACCGATTAAACACGGAACTGTGCTGGTTGGTCCTGCGGTAACGGTCAAACAGGTCTCAGGGGTTGTGGGCACCTACGGTATTGAAGATTTTCCCATCGGCAAGGTTATCGAGTATGGCAAGCCGGGAGATGTTCTCGTCTTCGATAACGGAGGCAAGGCCATATCCACATGGG
>DATKYC010000145.1:0-4488 GCA_035528695.1 Acidobacteriota bacterium
GGGAGCTTATTGAAGAGGTCGAAAAAAATGACAAGATCCAGGTCCTTACCAACGCACTAATTGTTGGCTTCAGCGGGTTTCAGGGAAACTTCACCACTGAAGTGATTGTTGGTCCTGCCATGTATGAGAGGAAAATCGAACATGGGGTTGTTATTCTCGCGACAGGTGCTAACGAGTATACCCCAAAGGAGTTCCTGTATGGCGAAGACGAGAGAGTAGTAACCCAGATTGAACTCGCAAAGCGGCTGGAAGAATCGGGAGCATCTGGGCTAAGGCAGGTTGTAATGATCCAGTGCGTGGGCTCAAGAAACGAGGATAACCCGAACTGCTCACGCGTTTGTTGCCAGAGCGCAATAAAGAACGCTATCCATATCAAGAAACTTAACCCGGAGGCAAATGTCTGGATCCTCCACCGGGATATAAGGATGTATGGCCTTTTGGAGGATTACTATAGAGAGGCACGGGAGCTAGGCATCACGTTTTTCCGCTTTGATAAAGACAATCCCCCGGTTGTAGAGTCAACAGATGAAGGTCTCATGGTCACCTTCAGGAATAATGTCCTGCAGCGAGACATAGTAGTCCCCACAGATCTACTTGCCTTGAGTGCGGGCATGGAAGCTGCGGATACTGAGGAATTGGCCAACATTATCAAATTGCCCCGCACACAGGAGGGGTATTTCATGGAGGCCCATGTCAAGTTGCGACCTGTGGACATGGCCAGTGAAGGCATTTTTGTATGCGGCACAGCTCACAGCCCAAAGCTCGTCTCAGAGTCCATATCCCAGGCCTTCGCGGCGGCCTCCAGGGCCACCACCTTCCTCTCCCAGTCAGAGATCACCCTTTCCGCCGTCACTGCAAGAGTGGAAGGGGAGAAATGCGCAGCGTGTCTTATCTGCGTTCGATCTTGCCCCCACGAGGTGCCTCGTATAAACGAAGAGGGGTACAGCGAAATTAATGAGGCCTTGTGTCACGGCTGCGGCATCTGTGCCTCCGAATGCCCCGCTAAGGCAATTCATTTGAACTGGTATGAGGACGATCAAGTCATGGCCAAGATTGATGCACTGTTGGAAGGAGTATTGTGATGGAAGATTTCAAGCCAATTATCATTGCATTTTGCTGCAATTTTTGAGGATACACTGCTGCGGACCTGGCAGGTTCGATGCGCCTTCAGTATCCTGGTACCATTAGAGTCGTGAGGATGCCCTGCACCGGAAAAATAGATCTTATCCACCTGCTTCGATCCTTTGAAAAGGGAGCAGATGGGGTATACGCGGTGGGTTGCAAGGAAGGTGAATGTCGCTTTACTAGCGGAAACCTCCGGGCCCGCAAGAGGGTGGAGCAGGCCCAGCAAATTCTGGACAAGATAGGAATCGGGGGAGAGCGAGTGCAGATGTATAACCTTTCCTCTGCAGAGGCCCCTCGGTTTGTGGAGGTTGCCATTGAAATGACAGAGAAGATTAAGGAGTTAGGGCCTAACCCTATTAAATTAGCCAGGCAAAAAAAGGCTGCCTAATAGAAACGGAAGAGAGGGTATACACATGATTATTGCAGACAGAAAACCGATTGAGGAAGTCATTGATCAGGTAAAGGATTTTCAAAAGATTCTGATTGTGGGCTGCAACGAATGCGTGACCGTGTGTGAGGCCGGAGGCAAGAAAGAGGTCGGTGTCCTCGCCTCGGCTATGCGCATGTATTTTATGAATCAAGGGAAGGATATCACGATTGACGAGAGAACCTTGGAGCGTCAGTGTGACAACGAGTATCTAGAAGAAATCCGCAATATCATTGATGAATATGATGCTGTGCTCTCGTTGGCCTGTGGGGTGGGCGTCCAGTTCATGGCTGAAAAATATATGAGTAAACCTGTATTTCCCGGGGTGAACACCTGCTTCCTGGGGGTAACCGAGGAAAGGGGAGTCTGGACAGAGCGCTGCCAGGCATGCGGCCAATGCATCCTGGGACTAACGGGAGGAATTTGCCCCGTGTCCCGCTGCGCAAAGCGACTCTTCAATGGCCCATGTGGCGGTTCAACAAAGGGCAAATGTGAAATAAGTAAAGACCTTGATTGTGCCTGGCAACTGATAATTGATCGGCTCAAAGAACTGGACAGGATGGATGACTACGAGAAGATTATGCCCATCAAAGACTGGTCCACCGAGCGGGCTGGCGGGCCAAGGAAAGTGGTGAGGGAGGATGTGAGATAATGAGCGAAACAAAGACACCGAGCAAACTTGAGAAGATTCTTGCGGCAGGACATTTGGCAGTCACGTCAGAGTGTGGGCCTCCAAGGGGAAGCGACCCTGCGGCAATCAAGAAAAAGGCTGAAATGATCAAGGATTATGTGGACGCCATCAATATCACTGACAATCAGACGTCGGTGACCCGTCTCTCCAGTCTGGCTTCCTGCATCCATCTGAAACTAATGGGCCTTGAGCCGATACTGCAGATGGTGGTTCGAGACAGAAACAGGATAGCCTTACAGAGCGACATTTTGGGAGCCGCATCATTTGACATTTACAACATCCTTTGTCTCTCCGGTGATCACCAGTCCTTCGGTGATAACCCTAAGGGTCAAAACGTCTTTGATATTGATTCGATGCAACTGATTCAGACCGTTAGATTAATGAGGGACGAAGGCAAATTCCTCGGCGGCGATGATATTGCCCGTCCGCCAAAGATGTTTGTAGGCGCAGCCGCCAATCCATTTGCCGACCCTTTTGAAATCCGAGTCCCCCGGCTGGCCAAGAAGATAGCTGCCGGGGTTGAGTTCATACAGACGCAGTGTATTTACAACCTGGACAAATTCGAAGAATGGCTGAAACTGGCCCGTGATAGAGGGCTCACCGAGAAGGTCTATATCTTGGCAGGGGTCACCCCTTTCAAGTCTGCCGGTATGGCCAAGTATATGAAAAACCGTGTGCCGGGAATGGATGTCCCGGATGAAGTGGTCAAGAGAATGAGCGGAGTGGCCAAGGAAAAGCAGGCTGATGAGGGGATAAATATCTGTGTGGAATCTATTCAACGACTAAAAGAAACAAAAGGGGTGCGCGGTTTTCACATTATGGCTATTGAATGGGAAGAGAAAGTCCCGGAGATCGTAGAGCGAACCGGTCTTTATCCGAGACCTAAGATTGGTTAGTGTTACAATGGATGACAATTTTTCCTTAACTCTTTCAAAATTCTTGATTATTTGTAAGAAACGCTGTAAGCTCCTTCCCGACTTGGGATAACAGAAAACAGTCTCCAGGGGGTTTTACGATGGATAAGAAGTATATCTTGGTGGTTGATGATGATCCTGATCTGGTTGAGACCGTGGCTATGATGCTTGAGAGCAAGGGATGTGAAGTTGGTCGTGCCTACGATGGTATTGAGGGAGAAGAATCCATCAAAGAACGCCGGCCGGATCTAATAATCCTCGACATAATGATGCCACGTAAAGATGGGTATGTCCTCTGCGCTGAGTTAAAGGCGAAAGACGAATTCAGGGATATCCCAATCGTCTTGCTGACGGCCGTAGGGGAAGCGGTTCCCACCACCACTTATACGCATGCAGACGGCATGTCCACAGAGGCAGACGAATATATTGCAAAGCCAATCGACACGGAAGGTTTGTGGCAGGTGGTAAGCAGTTTACTCTAACCACACGGGGACCAACAAAACCCTCGTAATTTTAGTAGTGAGGTGGAGTTTAATTCCGAATGTCGCCGCCAGCAAGACTTGGTGGTTTCAAGATCTTGAAAGATGTGGTTTGGATTTCGCTGATCCAGACTGGTGAAAATGAGGATTTCCCTGCCAAGTTTCTCCATGGGCTGGCCGAGGAAAAGATAAATCTCACCTTCCTCACAAGTGCCAGGGAAGGTCGCATGCCGAACCTGGGCATTGTCGTTCAATCAAGCGACGCTGTAAGGGTCTCCCAACTTATTCAACAGAATCCCTTTAAGCTTAATCGCCCTGAAGCAAAGGGCGCCATTCTCTCTATCTTTCCTCACAGAAGCAACCCTGAGATCATTGCCTCTCTCTTCGATATATTTGGTGGAGAAGGTATTGCGCCCGACGCCTTGGCAAATTCTAATTCCGCTGTTTCAGCGGTTCTGGGAGAAGAGGTTGTCGCCAGAGTAGCAAGCGCCCTCTTCGGACCCTTTCAATTCAGCGCCTATCGAACACCTGAAGATTGGAAACTTGCTGAAAATGGCAAGAGAGAGCTTTATAAAGAAGTGGTTGCCTCCTACCAGGAAAAGAGGCCTAAGGTATATGCGCTGGAGTGGCAGGACGGGCAAGAGCTATTGCAAGCAAAACTAAACACCCGCAATCTGCTTGAGGTGGGGGCTGCCTTTAAGGATCTTGCCCGGTTCGGGTTCGTCCTCTCTTTCCTGATCATGAATCCTTCGAAGGAAAAAAAGTAAACCAATCTATTTTTTTGCCTCCCGGAATCTCAAAAAGTCAACTACAGCGGCATCATCAATGGGCTACCATCAAGGGCCGTCACTG
>DATKYC010000146.1:0-5417 GCA_035528695.1 Acidobacteriota bacterium
TAGATTGAAGGGGACTAGGATTGAGCTCCGCGGGAAAGATCTGGTAAATATGGGGTTTAAACCTGGCCCTATTTTCAAGGAGATCTTGCAGCGCCTTCTGGAAGCCCGCCTGAATAACATTGTCAAGACAAAAGAGGACGAAATTAATTTCGTCAAATACACATTTAAGTCTCCCTAGCTCATGGCATGAGATCATGAGTCCAAGGCGCGAAAAAATTTTTGTACCCTAAGGCTGGCTTCCAGCATTTACAGATAAACGAGACGAGGAGTTTATAGTATATGCCTAAAAAGAGGATTGTAAGCGGGATGAGGCCCACCGGAAAAATACATCTTGGACATTTACATGGGGCCCTTTTGAATTGGAAAAAGCTCCAGGAGGAATATGAGTGTTTCTATTTCATAGCAGACTGGCACGCATTGACAAGCGATTACGCTCGTCCCGAGATCATACGAGAAACGACCTATGAGATCATAATTGACTGGATTTCTATGGGACTTGATCCGGAAGTATCCACGTTCTTTATTCAATCCCATATCAAGGAACATGCGGAACTCCACCTGATCTTCTCCATGATCACCCCCCTGCCCTGGCTGGAGCGAAACCCAACCTACAAGGAGCAGTTGCGTGAACTCACCCATAAGGATGTTTACACATACGGGTTCTTGGGATATCCGGTACTGCAGGCAGCCGATATCCTTATCTACAAGGCCAACGGTGTCCCCGTCGGGGAAGATCAGGCTCCTCATGTTGAGTTGACCAGAGAAACAGCCCGGCGGTTCAACCACCTATATGGAGAGACCTTTCCCGTTCCTAATGTCCTCCTGACACCTACGTCAAAGCTTCTAGGCATAGACCGGCGCAAGATGAGCAAAAGCTATAATAATGCCATTTTCCTTACAGACACCGATACAGAAATCTCCGAGAAGGTGGGACAGATGATTACGGATCCACAGAGGGCCAGGAGAAACGACCCCGGCGACCCGGGAATTTGCAACGTGTTTTCCTTTCATGAGATATATACCAACAATGAAATAGTCGAAAGTATCAAAAGAGAATGCCGATCCGCGGATATCGGCTGCGTTGAGTGCAAGAAAATCATGGCTACTTCCCTGAAAAAAGGTCTTGAACCCATAAAGGCCAGAAGAAGAGAGCTTGAGTCTGATATCGATAAGGTCAAGGAGATAGTGTCAGAAGGCAACAAACGTGCCAGAGCCATTGCCCAGAGAACTATGACGGAGGTGAGGGAAGCGGTTAAGATATGAGGCTTGAGAGCTGGTAAGGGTCAAGGACGGAACGGAATTCCGAGGTTTCAATCTGAAAATGGACTACGAGGTTAGACTGGAAATATTTGAAGGTCCCATGGATCTTTTGCTCCACCTCATCTACAAGAATGAGGTCGATATCTTCGATATCCCCATAGCTACGATTACGGACCAGTATTTAGAATACCTTGATATGATGAAAGCACTCAATATAAACCTGGCAGGCGATTTTTTGATTATGGCCTCTACCCTTATTCACATAAAATCAAGGATGCTGCTTCCGGGGTTAACAGAAGAAGGCGAGGAGGAAGATCCCCGGGTTGAAATCATCCGTCCACTTCTTGAATACTTGCAATTCAAGGAGATTGCCGAAGAGCTCACCGAAAGGGATATTTTAAATAGAGACGTATTTGCTCGACGACTACCCGCCTTTTTCAAGGATCAAATGAATGAGGAAGAGCCCCAGCTAGATGTCAGTCTCTTCCAGTTAATCGATGCCTTCAAGCGAATCATGGATCGGAGGTTGCCGGGTGTTCAATTGAGGCTCCAGCAAGAGAAGTGGTCCATTAAGGAAAAAATTGAGTTTATCATAGCCCGCTTAAGAAAGGAGGGGACCTTGTTCTTCAAGGAGCTTTTTATTGAAGATCGAACCGTCTCTGAATTAATTGTTACCTTTCTGGCGCTCCTGGAACTGGTTCATATCGGACTTATTAGCGTATTCCAGGCTACCGACCACAGTGACATCCAGTTGATCCCCTCTTTTGCCGAAAATGGGGAAGGCAGCAATGGATGAGGCAACCGGAAAGCGGCTCAGGTTGATCATAGAGGCCTTGCTATTCGGATCTGAGAGACCTCTCAGCGCCCGTGAGATTCATTTCTGGCTGCCGGAGGAAGATCCATCTAATATCTAGAACGCGCTGAAGGAACTGCAGGCAGAATATGCCTCCTTAGGAAGGAGTTTTAGCCTTAAAGAGGTGGCGCAGGGTTACCAGTTCAGGACAAAATCGGATTACGGACCTTATATCCTCAGGATGCTGAAGACCTCACCGGCCCGAGTGTCTCGAGCTGCTCTGGAGACATTGGCAATTATCGCATACAAGCAGCCGATTCTTCGCCAGGAAATTGAGAGATTGAGGGGAGTGGATGTAGGCAGTATATTGAGGACACTTCTGGAAAAAGAGCTAATCAGGGTAATGGGGCGAAAAAATCTTCCCGGGAGACCCCTCATCTATGGCACAACAAAGAGGTTTCTTGAGATCTTTGATCTTAATGATTTGGAGTCACTTCCAAAACTAAAAGAGATCAGGGAGCTTGGATCCGAGGAAGAGGGATCGGCATCATTTTCTGATGAGCAGCAGCAGGAGGAAGCGCCCGGGGGTGAAAAAGCGGCAGACGGAAACACCATTGAGCCCGAGCAGATCGGCACCGACTCAGAGAGTTAACAGGATACTCTCCTTGGCCGGTATTACTTCAAGGCGAAAGGCAGACCAGTGGATCAAATCGGGAAGGGTAATGGTCAATGATCACTTGATCACTGAGCCAGGTGCCCGGGCTGTTTGGGGTCTTGACTCTATCAGGGTAGATGATAAAGAAATCCCAGGGCCTTCCGAAAGGCTCTATCTTATGCTCAACAAACCATTCGGCTACATCTGCTCCCTGAGCGATCCCGAAGGCAGGCCCCTGGTGACCGATCTTTTGAGGGAAACTCCGCAAAGGGTTTATCCGGTCGGACGTCTCGATTTCGACACACTTGGGCTCCTGCTTCTTACCGATGATGGTGAATGCGCTCACCGCCTCACACATCCGCGCTATGGAGTGCCCCGTACTTACAAGGTAACCGTGGATGGTGAAATAACTGACCAGGCCATGCACCTCTTAAAAAGCGGCGTGCGACTCGAGGGAGAGACTATCCTTGGATGCAAAGCCACTATAATTGCCCGCAATGAGCGCCGGAGTATAATCAGGATGACGATCACTCAAGGAAAATTTCGGCAGGTCAGGCGCATGCTGGAAGCGGTGGGCTACAAAGTGGTGCATTTGATGCGTACCGGCTTTGGCACCCTTGTTTTAGGGGACTTGAAGATTGGTGAATACCGCCACCTTGAAATGGAAGAGGTGGAGTCATTAAGAAAATTGGCAGGCCTGATCTAACTTTTTTGTTTACAAAGCTTACGCGCGTATAGTAACTATTTTTCCAGATTAGGGCGGTTAACTCAGCGGGAGAGTGCCATCCTCACACGGTGGAAGTCAAGGGTTCAAATCCCTTACCGCCCACCACTAAAAAGACCTAAGTAGAAGACCCTCCCTCCCCTCTCAAAAGAGGGCGCAAATTGGACCTAAGCAAGAGGGTGCCATGAAAGATATACCAAAAACCCCATCTCTCATAGGAAGAGCTGGGGTTTCTCAAATTAGGGGCACCCATGTGTTTCCGGCCTCTCCTGAAAGAATGTTCAAGGACCGCTTACTTTAAGATAATCTGCGGAGGTTCCAACATGGCAGAGAGGAGGCTTTCTGGGATTGACAGGCGTTCTGTAGAGGATAGGCGCCAGGTATATGATATTGATTACTTTTTTGAGGGAGGGATGGAGAGAAGAAGTTGGAAGAATAGAAGGTGGCAGGAGGAGCGGAGAATGCAGTGGACGAGGATAAGCGAGTGGGCCAGTGTGCCCACAGAAAGATATTGAAAAGTATAAAGAATAATGAGGGTGATATGAAAAAGGTTGAAGTCAAGTTCGGTGAGTGGTTCGAAAGGGGATTTGAATTGTACAAAGCTAACTTCGGGATTCTCATTTTCGCCTCCCTCATCGTTTTAATTCTAAGCGTGGTGACATTGGGTATTCTTGCCGGACCCATGTTAGCTGGTCTTCTTCTGATTACCCTGGGCCTTTTCGACAAGAAGGAACCCAGACCTGAAGTAGGTGGCATCTTTAAGGGATTTGACTACTTCTTGAATTCTTTTCTTTTTGTGGTGGTTTGGGGGGCTGCCATTTTTGTGGCATCCATCATTCTTTCGCTCGTGCCCTGCATCGGACAAATCGTCTCATTGTGCCTGGTCTTCGCGGCCCAGGCCGTGCTCATGTTCGGGCTATTTCTAATTGTAGATAAACAAATGGCATTCTGGCCCGCCACAGTGGGGAGTTTTGATAAGATAAAGACCAACTTCTGGCAGTTCTTGGGCTTTTCAATTGTCGCAGGCATTATCGGCAGTATCGGGGCTATCGCCTGCGGCATAGGTGCAGCATTTACCTTACCCATTCAGGCCTGCATCCTGACGTCGGCCTATCGCGAGGTGTTTGGCGAAGCCGAAGGACAAACCCGGCCTTGAAAAAGTAACGTGGGCTTTTGCGATAGCCAGAGCAAGGGTTTTCCAATGGATTTCACCGACAATCGAGAAACAAGCGCCAACCCTCTTTTTTCCTGCTCCCGCCCTCGCTCTTACTGGGATGTGGCAGGGACACACCTACCCTTCGCCCTCATCACAGGTACAGCACTCCTTCTTTCACACCTGGTTCCGCGCAGTCTTTTACCTCTTAAGGCATGTGCCTTTCTCCACCTGACGGGATATCCGTGCCCATTCTGCGGGTTTACCCGCTCGTTCTGGGCTATTAGCGAAGGGGACTGGGCATTCGCGGTATGGAACTCACCGCTGACCTGCCTGCTATTCATCATAGCTACCCTATTATTCGCGTGGAACGCTGCGGGGCTGCTACTGGGCGTCAAAATAGTACGGGGCAAAATCTTCCGCTTGAAACCGGCCCAGGCTCGCTGGGCAATGGTTTTTGGCGCCCTATTGCTTTTTCTGAACTGGGGTTACCGGCTCTACTTTGGGTTGAAATAGTAGCTTTATAGCAGATAAATAATGAACAACGATCTCAAAAAAAGAATTGAAACGTTCGCCCAATGGCTCTACGAGTCTCGTTATCCCGTCGTATTTACGGGAGCTGGGATAAGCACAGGATCCGGGCTCCCTGATTTTAGGGGGCCTGACGGACTTTGGACTCGCAGGGACAAGGGACTGCCTCCCAAACCAACGGCCAAACCATGGGACTCAGTCGAGCCCAACATTGGCCACCTTGCCATAGTAAAGCTCCAAGAGATTGGAAAGCTGAAATTCTTGATTTCACAGAATGTCGACAATCTCCATTTGAAATCAG
>DATKYC010000147.1:0-7018 GCA_035528695.1 Acidobacteriota bacterium
GCGCAGATCTTGAAGGATAACAATGCCCTGAAAATAGCGAATACATGCCATTGTACTGTTCATGAAGTCTACACAGAAGCCCTAAGACTGGGGATTAACCCCTATCGTTATATCCGCAATAGGGAAATCATATCAATCCAAGAACAACTCAAACTGACAGAGTCTCGCGTGGCTGTAATTGGTGCAGGTGGCTTGGGTGGGCAGGTCATTATGTTACTGGGAAGGGCCGGTATCGGGCAATTAGTTGTAATAGATCATGACCTTTTTGATGAAACCAATCTGAATCGACAGGCCCTATGTAGTAAAAAGTCACTAGGAAAGCCTAAATCTGAAGTAGCAGTAGACGTGGTACATTCTATTAATCCTGGAGTAGATGTAACCCCCCATCAGGTGAGGCTTACATCCTCAAATGCACCTGAAATATTGTTCGGCTCAGATGTGGTTGTAGATGCTCTCGATAACATTCATGATCGATTTACCCTTGAAAAAATAACCAAAAAGTTGGGGGTCCCGCTGGTACACGGAGCATTGGCCGGCTTTGAGGGGTGGATGATGACCATATTTCCTGATGATCCGGGCTTAAAGCGTATTTATGGAGGTGGAGAGGTAAAGGAAAATAATGCTAAAGCCCCGGAAGCTATTCTCGGTATTCCAGCTCTAACACCAAGCATTATCGGGACTCTTCAGGCCATGGAGGTTCTCAAAATTATTCTAAAGCGGGGAAAAATTTTCAGAAATAGTATGGCTCATGTCGATTTGGAAAAAGGCCAGTTGAATGAGTTTGTCTTTGAAAATCGTAATTCATTTGAATCGAGTTAATCGATAAAATAAGGTACCTTCGTATAAGGATGCTAGTATATCAGGAGAAAAGGCTTCCCAATTCCATTTAATTTTGTTGCTATGGCATGTCCTTTTATGATTAATTATTATCTGCTGGTTTTTTGGTATTGAGAAAGATATTCAATATCAATTTTTATCATAGTCGCTTTCAATCAATACCGATGGTTTGAGTCTGCTATCGGTATGAGGTTCAGAAGGGTGGATATCAGAAAGCTGATTGATCTAAAGATTGAGGAGAGAAAGAGGTGAAGAAGGCACTGATTCTCATAGTAATGCTAATATTCCTCGGGCTCGCTTTTTATTTAACAGAGACAGGCCCTAAAAAGGAGATTGAGGCAAATTCTTCTACAGCGCAGAACCGCAAAAGACAGATTCCTGTAGAAACTGTCTCGCTTCATTATGGCTCTATTGATCGCAGGCTGCATCTGACAGGCGACATTTTGGCTGAGGCGGGGGTGGATGTTTTCTCCAAAGTATCGGGTATCCTGGAGAGGATGGAAGTGGACCAGGGAGACAGGGTGAGCTTCAATCAGGTTGTTGCCATGGTTGAGAGGGAGGAGAAGGAGGCGCAGCTACAGGAAACCCAGGCTGGCCTTGATGTACTTCGTGCCAGATGGGCGCAGATGGAAACCGGTGCTCTACCGGAGGAGATTACCCAGTCTGAGCAACTGGTCCGTCAAACCAAGGCCAGTTGGGAAACCAGCCTGGATAATTATATGAGGTTGAAAAATCTTAAAGAAAGGGATTTTATCTCTCAACAGCGCCTGGATGAAGCCATGTTGCAGGTCACCCTTAGTGAGGCGGAATACAGGTCGGCAAAGGAAAAATTGACCTTGTTGAGAAAAGGGGCAAGGCAGGAGGATCGCGATGCACTTTTAGCCCAGATTCGTCAAGCAGAGGCTGCACTAAGACTCGCCCAGATACACCTAAAGAATACAACGATCCGCGCCCCCATTAGTGGAATTATCAGCAAAAGGTTTTTAGACCAAGGCTCATTTGTAAGTACAACTACTCCAATCGTGAGGATCGTAGCCATGGATAGGGTCAAGGTCCTTGTTCAGGTGGTGGAGAGTGAGCTCGCTCAGCTCAGGGTTGGGGCCAAAGCTGAGATATATGTAGATGCCTATCGAAAACAGGTTTTTCGAGGCGAATTGATATGCATCAACCCTACCGTCAACCTTGAGAGCAGGACTGTCGATGTGGAAATCCGGGTGGATAACAGGGATCACCGGTTGAAGCCGGGGATGTTCGCACGGGTAAGTATTGTAACCCAAAGGCGCGAAGGGGTACTCCTGCTTCCAAAAAACTCCCTCGCAGAACAAGGAGGGGTTCCTCAGGTGTTCGTCAATGAAAACGGGAAGGCATCGCGTCGGGTGGTCAGCCTGGGGGTTGAAGGTGAACAATATGTAGAAGTGCTCAAGGGATTGCAGGCGGGTGAGGAGGTCATCGTTGCTGGCCAGTACGAAGTCAAGGACGGGATGCCTGTAAAGGTTATCCGGAGACAGGAAAACCAATGAATCTCTCGCATCTAGCCGTCCGAAGACCAATCACGACAGCGATGTGTTTTCTCGCCCTCCTGATTTTTGGCTCTATCTCCCTGTTCCGGCTTCCCATAGACATCTTGCCGGACATAACCTACCCGTCCATTACCGTCATCACTGAATACGAAGGAGCCGGACCTCAGGAGGTTGAGCGGCTTATCACTGAGACCATTGAGAAAACGGTCAGCACCATCGACAATGTCAAAGAGGTCCGATCCAGCTCCGATGAGGACAGCTCCAACGTCACCGTGGATTTCAACTGGGGGACCGACCTTGCGGAGGCGGCCAACGATATCCGGGAGAAGCTCGACCGGATCCGGAGTCTTCTGCCGGAGGATGCTGAGGACCCGTATCTGCACAAGCACGACCCCTCAAACCGCGCTATCCTTTACATTTCTATGACAGGTCCGCTCCATCCCTCGAGGCTGTGGGATCTGGCCGATGGCCAGATCAAGTACGATATCGAACAAGTAGAAGGAGTGGCGGCCGTTGACATATGGGGAGGTCTGGAGCGGGAAATACAGGTGGAGGTACACAGGGAGAAACTCAGCTCGGTTGGCCTGTCCATCGATAGGTTGGTCAACATCATTAATGGAGAAAACTTGTCTCTTCCCGGAGGACGTATTGAAACGGGACAGAGGGAGCTGCTGGTCCGTCCTTTAGGGGAATTTGCCAATCTGGAAGACATAAGAAACATCATTGTCTCCACAAAAAACGGTAGACGGGTCTATTTGAAGCAGGTGGCCGATGTGAGGGATGGGTTCAAGGAGTTGCGTCAACACGTAAGGATCAATGGCCAACCCGGCGTGATGATAGCCGTCAGGAAGCAGTCGGGTAGCAACACTGTGCAAGTCTCCGACAGGACCTTTAAGATCCTCCCTAAGTTGCAGGAAAAGCTCCCCGAGGGAGTCACCCTGGCGGTGCGCATTGATACAGCGGACTATATAAGGAAATCGATACGGCAGGTCAAGCAGATCGCCCTCATAGGGGGACTCCTGGCGGTGATCGTCCTCTTTGTTTTTCTCAGGAATGTCAGAAGCACCCTCATCATCTCTGCTTCCATACCGATTGCCGTGTGGTCCACTTTCTTCCTTCTCGAGCTCATGGGGCTCACGATCAACATGATGTCCTTAGGAGGGCTGGCGCTCGGGATCGGCATGATACTGGACAGCTCGATCGTGGTCCTGGAGAACATCTTTCGGCATCGGGAGGAAGGGGAGGGGGCGACACAGGGAGCCCTTGAGGGGAGTCGCGAGGTGGCAATGGCAATCACGGCTTCCACCCTCACCACCATTTGCGTATTTCTTCCCCTTCTCTTTCTGAAGGGGATAGAGGGGGTGATGTTCAAACAGATGGCCCTCACCGTGACCTTTTCCCTAGTGGCTGCGTTGGTAGTAGCCCTGAGCTTAATACCGATGCTCGCTTCTCGATTTCTCAAGGCCGAAAGAAGAACAGAAGGAGAGTTGAAGGTCCGCAGCTATAGGGCCTATATGAAAGGATTGGGATGGTCCCTGAACCACAGGAAGGCTGTCCTGGGTGGTTCGCTTCTCCTTTTAATCCTTTCCTTCTGGACTCTTCAGTTCAAGGGGGTCGGCAGCGAACTCCTCCCGGAGCTGGACGAAGGGATCATTAATGGGGACATTGAGATGCCTGTGGGGACGCGACTTGATATCACTGACGGCGTCACGGGGGAGGTTGAGGAGCTCATTTTTCGCGATGTGCCGGAGATGAGGAGCATGTTTGCCCGTTCTGGAACCCACTGGCGCCGGGGGGGAGGTTCTCACACCGCCTTTTTCCGGATCTATCTTGTGGACAAAAAGGAAAGGGATCGGAGCACAAGAAATGTGGTGACCCATCTAAGGCCGGAATTTGCGAACATACCCGGCGCGAAGGTGCGCGTCTCGGAGGCGCAGTCAATGTATTCAGGGATCATCGGCGGGGGGAGCGAGGAAAGGCTCGAGATCGATGTCAGAGGTTATGACCTGGTGCAGGGTAAGGCCCTTGCCGAGGACATAGTAAGCAGGATAAAGGACGTCGAGGGGTTGATCTATCCACGGATAAGCCTTGAGGACAGTCGGCCTGAGTTCAAGATAGCTATTGACCGGGTGAAGGCGGCTACCATGGGTCTTCCGGTCTCACGCATCCTTCAGGTAGTCAAGGCCAACATAGAGGGCACCGTTGCCTCTCGCTATCGAGAGGGGGGCGATGAGTTCGACATCCTTGTCCGGTCGAGGGAAGCGGACCGAAAGACCCTCGACGATATCCGCAATGTATCGTTAACCGGCCCAGGAGGAAAGGAGATCTCCATAAAGGGATTTGTTACCATTGCCGAGGGGAAGGGACCGTCACGTATCGAGCGCAGGGACCAGGAAAGGCTGATTACGGTAAGGGCAGGGATCCAAGGCCGTGACCTTGGCCATATCGTTCAGGACATCCGCGAGAGGCTCCGTGACCTTGAGATACCTGAGAACTTTCGACTCGATTTCGCCAGTGAGTACGAAAAGCAGAAGGAGGCCTTTGGAGGACTGCTGTTTGCGATCGCCCTGGCTATTGTGCTGGTCTACATGGTCATGGCCTCCCAGTTTGAATCCCTCCTTGAGCCCTTTGTTATCATGTTCACGATCCCCTTTGCCTCGATCGGGGTGATTTTCGCACTCTTAGTCCTTCGAATGGCCGTTTCGATCCCGGTATTTATCGGAGCGGTAATGCTTATCGGGATCGTGGTGAACAACGGCATAGTCATGATAGACTATATCGGCCGCCTGAGGAAGGAGGGGCGCCCCTTGACAGAGGCGATTCTCACAGGGGCACAGCGGCGCCTCCGACCTATCTTGATGACCACCCTCACGACCACTTTGGCCCTTGTACCCATGGCCCTTGGGCTCGGAGAGGGATCGGAAATGAACGCGCCCATGGCCCGGGTGGTGATTGGAGGGATGTTGGTATCCGCCCTCTTTACAACCTTCTTCGTTCCCACCTTATATGGCTCCATCAAGGGGATTGGAAGAAACGATTCGATCAAAGAGACTTGATCTGAAGAATTCTTTCATCTCTCCTCTACCTCCAACTTCGAAAGCAACAATCTCCCAATGAAAGAGAGTATTCAAGGTTTAGGGGTTCATTAGTTATCATAAACTGTTCCCTCTCTTTCTCATCTTTGGCCGGTCTTATCAGACCCATATAATGCAACATGAGCCATATTTCTGATTCATCTCTGGACGATACTGGACCAAATGGACAAATGGACAAAACTTCTTGACCAACTAGCTGATTCTGGGCTAAGTTTAATCAGTTTATAGCTAACTACTTTTAATTTTAATCAAAGACAGAACAAAGAAATGGGTGCATTGAAAGAGAAATCTCAAAAATTCGCAAGACTTCAGATCCTATTAAATGCATGGGAAATTTTTTGAAGAGCTAAGAAAGGATTCAATACTGGAGGGTTTCTTTAATGAACGACTCATTAGAAAAGGCAATAAAAATAATTGTTCAGGTAGCCGAACCTGACAAGATTATCTTGTTTGGTTCTCATGCGAGAGGGGATGATAAACCACAAAGTGATTATGATCTACTTGTTCTAAAGGGTGGTGTAAGAAAAAAACGCGCACTAACCCAGAAGATATACTTGAGCTTTAAAGATGTTGGAGCCCCTATAGACGTAATTGTAGCTGATTTAGATAAGTACGAGCAGTTGAAGACTGATCCCTACCTGATTTATTCTGAAGCAGCTAAAAATGGAAGGATGGTTTATGAAAAACCTTGAGATGGCAAATGAATGGTTGCAAAGAGCAAAGAGCAGCATGGCGCGCGCAAAAGTAGACAGGATTTCATCTGAAGTACTTTACGAAGACCTTTGTTTTGACGCCCAACAAGCTGTTGAAAAGGCTTTGAAATCTCTGTGTGTCTCTTACGAAATCGTTTTTCCTAAAACCCATGATATAGGTTACCTCATTGAACTATTGGAAAAAGGGAACGTGACTGTACCCGACAATGTACAGAACGCTAAAATATTGACAGTATACGCAGTAGAATCTCGTTATCCGTGAGACTATGAACCAGTGGATGAAGAGGATTATTTCAAAGCAATAGAAATTGCCGAGAAGGTTTTGAAATGGGTGAAAGAGAAAATTACAGAATGACCTGAAACCGCAGGCTGAAAAAAGCTACGAAGAGGTGCTTGGTGCACACTTTATTGGAACAGCCACATCTGAGATGGCAGGCCAGGCAGTGCTGGCTATTCAGATGGAGGTTATTCTCACAGGAGGAAAAAGACGTCTTCGCCCAATTATGATGACTACACTCACCACATCCCTTGCACTCGTGCCTATGGCCCTCGGGTTCGGAGAGGGGGCGGAGATGAATGCACCCATGGCCCGTGTGGTGATTGGAGGAATGCTGGTGTCCGCCCTGTTCACCACCTTCTTTGTTCCCACCTTATATATGGCTCTATTAAAGGGATCGGTAGAGATTAAAATTACAGTCGCCCTTCTTCAACCCCATGACAGGCAACTTGAGCCCCGGAATCGAGAAGATTGATGCGGGGAATTTCTTTGACACACCGATCATTAGCAAACAGGCAACGTCCATGAAAAACACACCCTGAAGGAAGATTAATTGGTGTAGGGACTTCTCCTTTT
>DATKYC010000148.1:0-2678 GCA_035528695.1 Acidobacteriota bacterium
TACCGAGGAGTTATTGAGTAAGTATTGGGGGCACCCATTAAAGGGTGATCCCTGCTCCCCTTCTTTGGAGGTCATGATGGATCTTTTAAACGGAGCTATGTACAATATTCGCGGGTTGTGGTTGGGTCTAAGAACGCCTAAACTGCTGTTCTGGGGAGTAATCCGCTTTGTAATGGTAATCCTGCTCACACTTGTTTTGGCTGCTCTAATCCTCTCGTACCATCAGGAGATTCTGAACCTCATCTGGGCCAGACCTGAGAGCCGATGGATTCTCTGGCTGTGGTATCTCCTCTCCTGGCTTCTCTCTCTCATCCTCGTGGGTCTATCAACTATCCTCTCCTACCTCCTTTCACAAATACTGTTCAGCGTAATCATCATGGACTACATGTCGAGGATTACCGAACGTAAGATAACCACCCGTGTAAGAGAACCGGAAAAGATGTCCTTACTGCGACAGTTTTTATATCTCCTAAGGCAAGAAATACCGAGAGCCACCCTTCCCATACTCTTAGTGGTGGTGCTTATGATCCTGGGCTGGCTTACACCGTTTGGCCCGGTTGTGGCGATCCTCGCTTCAGGCATGGCCATCATATTTCTCGCATGGGATAATACTGATCTCCTCCCCGCGAGACGCCTTGTCCCTTTCAGGAAACGGTTCAGGTTCTTGCTAAAAACCATCCCATTTCACCTCGGCTTCGGACTTCCCTTTTTGATCCCTGGTTTGAACATACTTTTCCTGTCTTTTGCACCCGTGGGCGCAACTATTTACTATCTGGAAAAGTATGGAAATAAGTGAAATTAGAGGATAGTCTGACTAAATGGAGCAAGCAAGACCGGCCAAGGTCATGATTTACTCTTTTCTTTTTCGAGCCGCCGCCGCTCTTCGTCCCGGACCTCCCGCCTTAGGAGCTTCCCTACCTTTGACTTCGGCAGCATATCCCTAAACTCGATATAACCGGGGACCTTATAGGGGGCAAGTCTTTCACGGCACCATTTGATGAGCTCAGTGCCGCCTACGCCCCTCGCATCCTCTTTCAGGACTACTATAGCCTTGATCCTTTCGCCTACCTTGCGATCGGGTATGCCCACTACGCAGGCGCCAATAACCGTGGGGTGGTCCTGAAGCACCGCTTCAACCTCTGAAGCCGAGACACGGTAGGCCTTGTGCTTGATGATATCCGCCGAACGCTCCATATAGACCAGTTCGCCGTCCTCATCTCTGGAGACGAAATCACTCATCCGGTAGTAGATCTTAGCATTGATCTCTACGTAGGAACGCTCTGTCTCGTCAGGCTTATTCCAGTATTCCTTTAGGGTGTAAGGTGAAGTGACCAAGAGTTCCCCACTCTCTCCCTGCGGAACCTCTTGCAAGGTCTCCGCATCAACCACAATGCACTCTCTGCTTTTTAGAGGCAATCCGATGGTAGTGGGTTTGGCTTCCCTGTCTATTCGACTGTAAGTCACGTGGCCGGCCTCGGTAGAACCGTAAACCTGATAGATAGGGACACCATAGAGCTCTTTCCAGCGGTTAAAAACCTCTAAAGGCAATACGTCACCACCGCAATAGCAATATACCAACGAACTTATATCATATCGATCCCGGCGGTCATTTTCCAGGATCATGCGATAAAGGGCGGGAACTCCTAATAGCCATCTCGCTTTATAACGCTGTATCGTTTCCAGAATAGCATCGACCTGCGGTGCAGGCATGATCAGCGTCATGTTGCCCTTGTTGAGTCCGAGGGACATAAACAGGCCAAGGGCCATAATGTGAAAGAGCGGGTTTACCGCGATATACACATCCTCTCCCTCCTTGAGATACCCCCCTGCAACGTCTTCTGTCACGTCGTTGACATAGGAGGTCATGCCCAGGTGGTTGCCTGGCACACCCTTGGGAAAACCCGTGGTCCCCCCGGTGTAGAGGATATAGGAGAGATCCTTCATGGGATCTAGTTCTACTTGAGTTTTCAGCGGCGGGTGCTTCAAAAGGGACCTGAAGGAACAAACACGACTGTCCCGGTCTACCTTTCCGTGTGGGATCTTGTCAAAGAGGACACCCAGATACCTTTTCCAAAAGGGAAGGAGATCCGCCAGATTGGTCACGATTGCCCGCTTGAGGCCTGTCGTGGAGAAAACCTCTTTTACATAGCAGAAATTGGTATCCAGGCATACTACCGTCTCAGCCCCGGAATCATTGACCATATATTCGATCTCATGAGAAGTATAAATTGGAGCGACCGGCACAATCACAGCACCAATTCTCTGGACACCCAAAAATGAAATGACCCATTGGATACTGTTGGAAATATAGATCATCACTCGATCGCCCTTCTTAACCCCCATGCCAGCCAAGGAGCCGGCAAACCTTTCGCTCAAGTCACGTAGCCGGGCATATGAAAACCGCTCTCCCAGATAAACAACTGCAGTCCGGTTCGGATAACGCTCACTCATTCGATCGAATCGGGTAAAGGTCAACTCTTTTTCCCAGGATTCTTCATCAACTCTCATGATCTCCCTGACTCCTTAGGCAAAGACTGTACCAGTTCAACTGTACCCTATAGTTGCAACACTAGGGTGTACTTAGACACGATTAACAGGATTGACGGGATATATCCTGTTATCTTGTTTATCTTGTCAGAAATTGTCACTATGGTGGAATATTACCACCCTCTTTTAAA
>DATKYC010000149.1:0-4350 GCA_035528695.1 Acidobacteriota bacterium
ACAAGAATTATCATTGAGCCTGTACGTTTTATCTCGCCCATCGCCTGGATTCCCGTGGCCATTGTACTCTTGGTCGGTTTTATACGCTATGTCTTTGTGATCTGGGTGGCATCCTTCTTTCCCATTTTTATCACCACCCTCTGGAGTGTGAGGCAGGTAAACCCTATCAACATTAACGTTGCCAAGGTCGCAGGGGCATCTCGTTTATTTATCATCAGGAAGATTGTGATCCCCTCTATTCTCCCGAGTATTGCAGGGGGGATGAGAGTGAGCCTGGGAATATCGTGGATGTGTATTGTGGCGGCGGAAATGATCGGAGGAGAGATGGTGGGCATTGGCCGTCTAATACTGAAATCCGCCATGGTAGCCAGGATGGATCTCGTGGTGGTTGGCATGCTGACTATCGGAGTTCTTGGCTTTTGCTTAAACGAGGTTTTCATCAGAGTGGAAAAACGACTTTTCAGGTGGAGATCAGCGGTTTCCATAGGATAAGAGGAAAAATGGAAAAGAATACTGGTATGGAAAAGACTAAGACAGTGGGCTACAATGTCCTCTCCCTTTTTGGGTTCTTACTTGTATGGACTCTTGTCTCGTGGCTAATGCAATCCCCTTTTTTCCCTTCGCCATGGCTAGTTTTCAAGGCATTTATTGATCTTCTCATTGAAGGGGATATTGAGGATGTAAAGCTTGGCATGCATGTGGTTCAAAGCCTGCTGAGGATATTTGGCGGTTTTGGCGCGGCCTGCCTTCTGGGCATTCCTCTCGGTTTGTTAATGGGGCTCTATCCAAGGGTCTACGATAGCACCAAGGCCATTATCGAACCAGTACGGTTTATCCCTCCCGTAGCCTGGATTCCCCTGGTGATTGTTCTGTTGATCGGGTTTTCCCGGTTTGTATTCGTGATCTGGCTGGGCGCATTCTTCCCCATATTCATCGGCACACTTCTCAGCGTGAGGGGCGTCAATCCCTTGCATGTTGATGTTCCCAAGTCATTCGGGGCCAGTCGTATGTATATCGTCCGAAAGATAATAATCCCCTCAGTTCTTCCAGATATTTTCACTTCGATGAGGGTTGGTCTGGGAATTGCCTGGGAATGTATTATGGCGGCAGAAATGATAGGAGGAGAGAGGGTTGGTATCGGCATCATGATCCTGAAATATGCCCAATTGATAAGGATGGAGGTAATTATCGTGGGCATAGTTATCATCGGACTTATCGGCTTTTGCTTGAATGAGATATTCATTCTTGTGGAGAAGAGAGTGTTTAGATGGAAAGAGATAGTTTCAATTTAGGAGAAGACATGAAAAAGGAACTGGTCGATGTCGCGGCATCCAAAAGCTTCAACAGTATGAGCATCTTAGAGGACATAAAATTCAAACTCCATGAAAATGAATTTCTTGTCATTGTGGGGCCGAGCGGATGCGGAAAAACAACCATGGCAAATCTCCTGGCAGGGCTCCTCAAACCTACCTCAGGGCATATAACCATGAACGGTGAGGAGGTCGACCCAAAGGTCCATAATATCTCCATTGTGTTTCAAGAGCCCTCCTGTATCCCCTGGCGCACCCTCTGGGATGACATAACCATGGGCCTTCAGATCAAGGGAGCAGACAAAAAAACCATTGAGAAGAGGGGTAAGGAAGTCATTAAACTGGTGGGTCTGGACGGGTTTGAGAAATATTTTCCCAAGCAGATCTCAGGTGGAATGAAGCAGCGGGTGGCCATCGCCAGGGCTTATGCAACAGACCCCGATTTTTTGATTATGGATGAGCCCTTTGGTCATCTTGACGCGCAGACTCGCTACCTGATGCAGATCGAAATCATGAGGATATGGGAAAAAGAGAAAAAGACGGTGGTATTCATCACCAACAACATTGAAGAGGCGGTCTATTTAGCAACACGGATAATCGTGTTTTCAAAGCTTCCGGCCAGAATAAAGGGGGAATATGAGATAAACCTACCCCGGCCAAGGGATCTTACCAGCCTGGAATTCTTAAAGGCAAGGGCGGAGATAACAGAGCAGTGTGAAGTAGTAGGGTAAACTCAAATAAAGGGATAACTATGTCTGCAAAAAAGGCTAAAATAAAGGTCCGGAACCTTAGTAAACACTTTGAGGATCTCGTGGTCTTGGATCGGATGAATTTTGATATTTACGAAGGCGAGTTTCTATGTGTTGTGGGGCCCACGGGCTGTGGTAAGACCACCTTCTGCAATGTGGTAACCAGGCTACTCCCCCTCACTGAGGGGTCAATAACCATGGACGGGGAGGAAATCGATTTCAAGAAGCATAATGTTTCCTTTGTGTTTCAAGAGCCTTCCTGCATCCCCTGGAGGACCGTATGGGATGATGTCAAGATCGGGCTGGAAATAAAAAGGGTTCCCAAAAAGCAGCTCAATGAAAGGGTTAACGCTATTCTTGACCTCACGGGGCTCACTGAGTTTAAGGATTTTTACCCCGGTCAGATCTCGGCCGGCATGAAACAGCGGGTGGCCATCGCCAGGGCCTTCGTCACCGAGCCGGATCTATTGTTGATGGACGAACCCTTTGGCCAGTTGGATACCAGTACACGATTCAATATCGAGAACAAACTAGTTGAGGTCTGGCAAAAGACCAAGCGAACCGTCATATTTGTCACCCACAATCTGGAAGAGGCAGTGTATCTGTCCGAGAGGATTCTGGTCTGCACCCAGAAGCCTACAGGTATAAAGGAAGAGGTTATTGTTGATTTTCCCCACCCTCGAGACATAACTGACCCTGAGTTCGTCAAGATTAGAAACAGGGTTACCGATCTGGTGAAGTGGTGGGAGTAAAGGCGTTTTCGAAGAAGCTAATCTCGCTATGAAGAATGGATATGCCCGAATTTGGATCCAGTTTTTTCTGGCTTATAATGTTCTTAATAATGGTTGGAAGTTTTGTCTCGGCCTCGGCAGGATTCGGTTTTGCCATCCTCCTTGTGGCCGCCCTTCAATTTTTCATTCCGACCGTTGAACTTGTAGGGGTAATCATCATACTAGGCTGCGTGGGCGCCAGCCTGCGCGTGATAGAAACAAGAAAAATAGGGAATTGGAAGCGATCACTCCATTTCATTATTCCCGCTTTCTTTGGGGTCCCTTTGGGAGTAGCTGTTTTAAAGTATCTCGATCCTATCCTGATGAAAAGGTACCTCAATCTTGCCCTTTTGGCAGGTGTATTAATGTTGGCCTACAGCATGAGTGGCCGCCACCACTTGGTCTCAGGGGGGACACGAAAAAAAAGCATAATCGAGCCATTCGTTGGTTTTATTAGCGGGTTTTTGGGCGGCTCTTGCACCTTGTCAGGCCCACCCATAGTTATCTGGGGTGTTCTTAGCGGCTGGAAAAAGATGGAGATGCATACCCTCTGGGCAAGGTTTTTTTTCTCAATCGCATTCTTTTCTTTGATTAATCTAGGCCTTCAAGGAATGTACAAACGTCCTACCATTATCCTTTCACTTTTTCTAATCCCCGCTGTCTTTATCGGCTTTAGAATTGGCACCTGGGTTAGAGACAGGATTACGGAAAGGCGATTTCGTATCTATGTCCTTATCTTTCTTTTCCTGTCCGGATTAACCGGACTTGCCATGTCCTTTAGCTAAGTTGGGAGGGGAGATCATGAGCAATAAAGCGCAGAGGGAACTAATGGAAGCGTTCAATAGGGGAATTGTGCAAGGGGTCTATGTCGTCACGGTCAAAGCGGGTGAAAAACTCAACGGCATGACGGCCGCATGGGTCTCCAAGGTCTCTCATAACCCGCCCATGGTCATGGTCTCCATAAGCCCGACACACTATACCCATGACCTGATTAAGGAAGCGGGATACTTCGCCCTCAATACCTTGGCCTATAGGCAGGAGGAGATCGGCAGGCACTTTGGATTTGTAAGTGGCAGGGATGTCAATAAGCTAGAAGGCATGCAATACTTTGAAGGAGAGAGCGGCGCCCCGATCTTGACAGAGGCGATGGCCTATCTGGAATGCGAACTTTTTGATACGTTCACAGCAGGAGATCATACCCTTTTTGTCGGGAAGGTAATCGGTGGACAAGTTCTTCATAGCAGTGACATACCGCTTGTGTTTGAAAGAGCTGATTTCTTTTGAAAACTCATGCCGCTTCCACGGGAATCTGAGAGATCATCTATCCCCATAAATCCCTTCTGGCAATGCCACCTTTGGTGACTCGACAGGGTATCTGAACAAGGTCTTCGACCATATCTGCTACGCCATCACTCAGTTACATGAGCCTCAACAAATTTGGGAAACGATTTAGGGTGCAATATACTCCCTGTCCCCACCGGTTCGCATACCACAGGAACCCCACCTCTCCGTACCACTTCA